>JAQTXT010000152.1 GCA_028688645.1 Rickettsiales bacterium | reverse complement strand
GTAGGACATCTTCCACTTTGACAGTTTCCATCATAATTATTAATCCAATTGTCGGCATAATCAATTCCGCTTGTTTCATTTAAATGCCAAAAACCAAGTAATCCTTGATTTAAATCTGAGTGAAGCGTTGGATCAAATTCTGTGTTATAATTAAGTCCTGTGTTATTGAATAATATTGTTTGATAATCAGTGTTATTTGTTCCTGCTGGTGTTGTGTCAATAACAGGAGATATAAAGTTTCCGTCAATTACCCAACCATTATAATCTCTAGCAATTTCTGTTGGAGAAAGTGCTCTCTCCCAAACCTTTACTTCATCAATTGAGCCATTAAAATAGTTTGCTGGATTTGGATGATGCCCAATATAAAGATTTGTTGTGGTGGTAGCTGTTTGGTTTTCTTCATTTAGTACATTTGCTACTTCAATTCCATTATAATATAATGTTAGTGTTCCTTCCTCAAAAACAATTGCTGCGTGGTGCCATATTCCGCTTGGAATAACACTAGAATATGTTGCTTTATAATCGCTACCCCAATCTTCTTGTACTACTCCTTCAAGATAACCATCTGCAGTAAGGGTAATTCTTAACCCTAGTTTTCCTGCTGTTCGTGGAGATAAATAAAGAATTTCTTTAGTCGAAGAAACAGTACCATTAATTTTGAACCAAACCGACATAGTTATTTTTGCTGTTGTTGATGTATTTATTGGGAGTTCTGTAAAATATAATTGATCGTTGCTTCCATCAAACAAACAAGCATTCGTATCAAACAATCCTGTTGTTGCAATACTTGCTCCGTTTGCGAGAGTGGCATTATTATCATATCCTGCATAATCAATTACTTTTCCGCTAGCATCAAGAGAGTTACATTTGTAATAAGCTCTTAGCATATTCATGTCGCGATTAAAATCAACACTATTGTAAGTGTAATCTGCAAGAATATTTGAATCTAGTTCTCCGTTTAATTTTATTCCAGTATTATCACCAATTAGTGTTGTGTGATTAAATATTCCAGTAGAAAAATTGTTATCAATACTAGCATATATTGTGTGTGTTGATTGTGGGTTGGGCAATTGATTTATATCAACATTATCTGAACAAGGAAAAACAATACTATCAATTATCAGGGTTTTAACTAAGCCTAATGATGTAGTATAATATACTTTTATAGAATAACTCTTATTTATTGTATCACAATTAGGAATATTTTTTAATCCAAAACCTTTTGTTTCAGATAATGCTAATTGGACTGATTGATAATCTTGAATTACTCCATCGACTTCAATTTGATTAATTGTTATATTTTTGTTAGTGTTATTTTTTAAAACCAAAATACCATTCTCATTTTCTCCTGCGAGATAATCAGTTATGCCAAGTGGGCCAGAATTTAATTGTATTTGTGTTGCATTATTAGTTGTTGTACTAACATTTCCCAAAAAGCCTGTCATTAGTGAGACTACTACTAGTGCTATGACTATTATTATTGCTATGATTACTAAGTATTCAAGTGTTCCTTGCGCACCAGTATTTAAAAAAACTTTTTTTTGTTTTGTTCGCATGATTTATTAAAGCATTTGCTGTTTAAAAATATTCTTATAATTAGATTTTTTTTAAGAATTTTTTTTGTTTTTTTAATGTATTTTATTGTTTTGTAATTTTTTCAGTTAATTTTTTTAAGAATTTTTTTTGTTTTTTTTATTATTGTGATTTTGTTTTCTTTAATTTTTTTTTATTTATGTTGTTCTTATTCTTTTTGCATTTCTTCCGTGTACTAGATTAGTTAGTCTTTCAATATCTCTTTTTGGGAAACCTAGTGCTCGCATTTGTTTTATTAGATCATGTCTTTTCTTGTTTAGTTCACTAAAACTTTTTTTATCTTGAACAGTTGTTTTTAAATTACCATTTTGTATTAAATCAATTCTTGTTCTCTCAATACTTCTAAGTGTTGGCGATAAATGTGATAAAAGAGCTTCTACTATTGTTACGTGTTCTCGAGAAACTTTTTTGTTAGAATGTGTGTGTGCTAATTGTCTTTCTACTAAACCTAGTATTTGGTTTATTCTATTCATTGTTTTTTCTGCATCAACCATTCTTGTTCTTTGTGTTGACAATACTTCACTTGGTTTTGTTTTGATTGGTTTTAATAATCTAATTTTTTTTTGAACGCGTAACCCTGGTATTTTAATAATTCTTCTTTGACTGCCCATTTTTCTCATAATAATTCCCCTCAATATTTTTTATTCTACTTGCTATTTTAAATATGGATAATCATTTTCTTCTTCAATACTCCAAATATCATCAAAATTCCAGTCAACAAAAGTTGCTTGTTGTTTCATTTCAATTGTTGTCTTGGCATAAGCTGTTTCATTTGGTTGTACAGTTAAAGCATAAATGTTTAAATCAAAATAACTATTTTCTATTATTGAACCTGCATTACTTCCTCCAACTAAACCCCTAATTGTTCCTACTCCATCAAAAGTACTTGATGAATAAGTGTTTCTTATTGTTTTATTATTATAATTTCTCCCAATAATTCCTCCTGTTTCAAAGAATCCAGCAACATTTGCTTTTGCAAAAGAGTTTTCTATTAACCCTACGTTTTCGCCAGCTATTCCTCCAGTGAACATTCCTCCAATCCTTCCATTAACATCTGCTTCAACAAAGGATTTTCTTATTGTACCCAAATTCCATCCGGCTATTCCGCCAACATAACTCCAACTTGGATTACCTCGTCTAGTACAAGTTTTTCCAGAATAAACGTTGCCTACAAAAGAAACATTTTGTATGGTTCCACCGTTTCTTCCGGTTATTCCTCCAACTTCGCAAGAACCAAAAATATTTCCGTCAACATTAACATTTTGTATTGTTCCAGAATTAGATCTAAATAATGAAACATAATCTGAAATCAAATCATCGTAATCATCAGTTTTATTTATGTAAACATTGCTAATAGTATTTCCTTTCCCATTGAAAGAACCAGTTAGGCTTGTTATTGGTTCAAAATCATTTTCACATTCAACATCATTCATTAGTTCATAATGGCCGGTAGCATTCAAACTTATTTTTTGTAATTCCAAGCAAGTAGTTATTTGATAATCATTAGAATCAATGTTCAATGATTTGCTTTGACTAACTCCAATATTATTTGAGTTGTCAATACAAGTAATATTCCAATTTATTATTTCGTCTTCTTGTGTTTCGTATTCGATAATATTTTCTATTCCTTTTTCAATATTTGTGTTTGTTTTTACTATTATATTATTTATTTTTAGGTTGCAACTAGTTATTTCTCTGTTATCGTTTGCAATAAAACTTACTTGTATTTTGTTTGTGTCAATTGTTGTATTGTCTTCT
>JAQTXT010000027.1 GCA_028688645.1 Rickettsiales bacterium | reverse complement strand
AAAGATGATAAGAAAATTATTGAGGTTATATGCAGTCATTTAAAAATAAAATACCAAATTTATTAACTGTTGCTAGAATTATTTTAATTCCTATTATTATATACTCTTTTTATGTTCCATCTCAGATAACAAATATTATAGTTGCTTCATTGTTTTTGTGTGCTAGTACTACTGATTATTTTGATGGGTATTTAGCGAGAGCAATGAAAGTTCAATCAAATTTCGGTAAATGTTTAGATCCAATAGCCGATAAATTATTGGTTACTGTATCATTGATAATGCTGGTAAATTTTTCAAATAATAATTTATATATATTAATTTCTTCAATTATTATTATTTGTAGAGAAATTATGGTTTCTGGATTAAGAGAGTTCCTTGCGACAATTAATGTTGGTGTTCCTGTAACAAGATTAGCTAAGTGGAAAACTGCTATTCAGATGGTTGCGATTACAGCTTTATTATTGGCTGGAAATGGATCAGATTATGTTTATAATGAAATTATGGATATAGTTGAAGCGGAAGATTATATCAGAATAAGTTTAGAAGGTATAATTCAAAGTCTTGGTGAAATATTGTTATGTATTTCAGCATTTATGACAATAATTACAGGATATATATATTTTAAGATTGGTTTTAAGAATTTTTAATAATAAATTTTTATTAAATCATATTAATTTATTTATATAACATGTTTAACTAGTTTTAATTTATTTAAGCGAAGATTTTTTAAATTATCGATATCAGTGATAGAATAATGTCTCACTGTACAGAATTAAATGTTAAAATAAATTACTATCATATTCATGAAAAATTTTCTTGATTATTAAAAAAGGAACATTATACTGTAGCGAGTATGCATTCGGACTACCCGCCAGACGGCTGTAGAAGAATTACATATAGTAGCGGGTGTAGCTCAATGGTAGAGCTCCAGCCTTCCAAGCTGATCACGTGGGTTCGATTCCCATCACCCGCTCCATTGTATATATTATTAATATAAGAAATGTAAAAAAAATGGCAAAAGAAAATTTTGATAGATCAAAAACCCATGTAAATATTGGTACAATTGGCCACGTTGACCATGGTAAGACTACTTTAACTGCGGCTATTACGAAAGTATTATCTGAAAAAGGTTTGGCAGAAAAACAAGACTACGATCAAATTGATGCTGCTCCTGAAGAAAAAGCGAGAGGTGTTACAATTAATACAGCTCATGTTGAATATTCAACTGAAAAAAGACATTATGCCCATGTTGACTGTCCAGGACATGCTGACTATGTAAAAAATATGATTACTGGTGCGGCTCAAATGGATGGAGCAATTTTGGTTGTTTCTGCATCTGATGGTCCAATGCCTCAAACAAGAGAACATATTTTGTTGGCTAAACAAGTTGGTGTTCCATATATCGTTGTATTTATGAATAAATGCGATATGGTTGATGATGCTGAATTGTTAGACTTAGTTGAAATGGAAATCAGAGATTTGTTGACTTCTTATGGATTTCCTGGTGATAAAATACCAGTTATTAGAGGCTCAGCTTTAAAAGCTCTTGAAGGTGATAAGGGAGATTTAGGTTACGGTGCAATCATGAAATTGATGGATGCTGTTGATTCTTATATTCCAGATCCAAAAAGAGATACTGATAAACCATTCTTAATGCCTATTGAAGATGTATTCACAATTTCTGGAAGAGGAACTGTTGTTACAGGTAGAATTGAAAGAGGTATCGTTAAAGTTGGTGAAGATATAGAAATCGTTGGTTTGAAACCTACATTGAAGACTACATGTACTGGTGTTGAAATGTTCAGAAAGTTATTAGACCAAGGACAAGCTGGTGATAATGTTGGTATTTTGTTAAGAGGAACAAAGAGAGAAGAAGTTGAAAGAGGTCAAGTATTATGTAAACCAGGTTCAATTACTCCTCATACTGGATTTGAAGCCGAAATTTATGTTTTAACAAAAGAAGAAGGTGGTAGACATACTCCATTCTTTAAGAATTACAGACCACAATTTTATTTCAGAACAACTGATGTTACAGGAACTGTTACATTGCCTGAAGGCGTTGAAATGGTTATGCCTGGTGATAACATAAAGATAACAGTTGAATTGATTTCTCCAATTGCTATGGAAGAAGGACTGAAGTTTGCTATTAGAGAAGGTGGAAGAACTATTGGTGCTGGTATAGTAGCAAAAGTTATAAAATAGTTTTTATTTGACTTTCGTAGTCTATTGATTGCGAAAGTCAAAGATTTGATTTAGTTGTTTTATTTTTGTGAAAAACATTTTAAGAGTTGAAAAATTCTGGAAATGGCTGTGTCCATTAGATTTTGTTTTAAATGATTGAAGATGGATAAAGCAAAATATAGGGGTATAGCTCAGTTGGTAGAGTAGCGGTCTCCAAAACCGTTGGTCGAGGGTTCGAGCCCTTCTGCCCCTGCCAATTAATAAAATAAAAATAAATGTGAGAAAATTGTGATAAATATAAAAAAATATATTAAAGAAGTATTAGAAGAGTGTAAAAAAATTGTTCTTCCAAATTGGAAGGAAGTTTATGTTACAGCTATATACATTAGTGTTATAGTTATTTTGGTTGCTCTTGCTATAACTTTTTCTGATTTTTTAATTTCTCATGTATTAAAATTAATATTTGGATTGGGTATTTAAATGGCTAAAAAATGGTATATAGTTAATGTGGTGGCTGGGCAAGAAAATAAAATCTGTGATGAGATAAATAAGATTGCTACAGAGAATGACTTTGTAGAAAGAGCTTTTATTCCAGTCAAAAAGATTTTTAAACATGTTAGGGGAAAGAAAGTTGAAGTTGTTCAAAAATTATTTCCTAATTATGTATTTGTGAATATGGAAATGAGTAATGCTAATTATGGTGTTATTAGAAATATTCCAAAAGTTTTGGGATTTCTGGGTTCGAAGTTGAAACCAGAAGAAGTTTCCGATGAAAAGATTTCTAAGTTAATGGAAAGAATTGATGAGGAAAATAACTTATCTGAAGAAGATATTTATGAAATTGGTGAAACTGTAAAAGTTATAGAGGGTCCTTTTGAATCCTTTACTGGAACGGTTGAATCAAAAGATTCTGAAAAGAATATTCTAAAAATTTCGATTTCTATTTTTGGAAGGCCTACTGTTATAGACATAGAGGCTAAAAGGGTAGAAAAGATTTAATTATTATTAATATAGGTAAAAAAATGGCTCCTAAGAAAGAAAAAAAAGAAGTGATTGGATTGATAAAATTGCAAGTACCTTCAACAAAGGCTAATCCTGCTCCACCTATTGGTCCAGCTTTGGGTCAAAAAGGTGTTAACATCATGGAATTTTGTAAACAATTTAATGAATTGAAGTTTGATTATCCTGCTGGAACTCCAATACCAACTACTATTACTGTTTATAAGGATAAAAGTTTTACATTTGAAACAAAACAACCACCTGTAACATTTTTGATTATGCAAGAAACAGGTATTAAGAAAGGTTCTTCTTCAACTGGTAAAGGTTTTATTGGCAAAATTACTCAAAAACAAATAGAAAATGTTGCCAAGAAAAAGATGGTTGATATGAATGCTGATACTCTGGAGGCTGCTATGAACATGATTCAAGGTTCGGCTGTTTCTATGGGTTTTGAAGTTGTTGAATAAATGATGGTATAAAAATGGCTAATATAAAAAGTAAGAAAAAGTTAGCGGCGGATAACACAGTTGGTGTTGCTGAAGCTATAGAATTATTGAAAAAGGCTTGTCAAGAAAAACAAAGAAAATTTGTTGAAAATGTTGATTTGGCTGTCAATTTAACAATTGATCCAAAAAAGACAGATCAAAATATAAGAGGTTCTGTTTCATTGCCTGCTGGTTCTGGTAAGGAAGTTAAAGTTATTGTTTTCACTGGTGATGAATCTTTGCAAAAAGATGCTTTGGCTGCTGGAGCTGTAATTGCAGGAATGGATGATTTGATGACGAAAATTGAAGAAGGATTTTTAGGCTTTGATTATTGCGTTGCTACACCTGAAGCAATGAAAAAAATGGGTAAGATTGCTAAAATATTGGGTCCTAGAGGCTTAATGCCAAACCCTAAAAATGGCAATATTACTACTGATGTTGTGAAAGTTGTTAAAGAAATTCTAAAAGGAAAAGTTGACTTTAAGAGTGATAAGTTTGGTATAGTTCATGTTGGAGTTGGTAAAATTAATTTTACTACTGATGATTTATTGAATAATATTAAAACTGTTATTTCTGCGTTAAAGGAAGTTAAACCTGAAAGTACTAAAGGAAAATATATTAGAAATATATATTTGACAAGTACAATGGGTCCTTCTTTCTTGGTTAGTATAGATAAATAATAGGGGAATCAATGAAAAAAGAACAAAAAAATACTTCAATAGATTTGGCAAAACAAATCTTCGCTGACAATTTAGTTATAATATTGATAGGTTATAAAAAATTGAATGCCAAAGGTATGTCTGCTCTTAGAAAAACTTTGAAGAGCAAAGGTGCTAATTTAAGAATTTTGAAAAATACTCTTGTTAAAAGAGCTGTAGTTGATAGCGAGGTAAAGTCTTTAATTGAAAATTTTAAAGATCAGGTAGCTATTTCTTATTCAAAAGATGCGGTTTCTTTGTCAAATGCTTTAGTTAATTTCAGTAAAGAAAATGAAGCTGTTGATATAAAAATTGGTTTTATGGATGGAAAAGTTTTAGAACTTGAAACTATAAAAAGCTTATCTTCTTTGGGTTCAATTGAAGAAGTAAGAGCGAAGTTTATTGGTTTATTAAAAGCTCCAGGTTCTCAATTAGCGAGAGTCTTGAGTGCTTATCAAACCAAGTTAGAAGAAAATACGGCTAAATAGAAATTTATTGCATAAATAATGGATATATTTTTGTAAAGTTATTTATGTGATTTATTGAATAAAAAAGCTTGTATTTTTAAATTTATTAATTAAAAATGTTTAACAAACTAAAAAGGTTGGAAAAATGTCTGAAAATTTACAAAAGATTGTTGATGAATTGTCAAAGTTGACAGTTTTGGAAGTTGCTGAATTAAGCAAAATGTTAGAAACACAATGGGGAGTTAGCGCCGCTGTTGCTGTTGCTGCTGGTGGAGCCGCTGGTGCTGCTACTGCAGAAGAGCAAACTGAGTTTGCTGTTATTTTGGAAGCTGCTGGTGAAAATAAAATTAATGTTATAAAAGAAGTTAGAACAATTACTGGTTTAGGATTAAAGGAAGCTAAAGATTTAGTTGATGGCGCTCCTAAAACTATTAAGGAAGGTTTAGCTAAGAAGGATGCGGAAGAAATGAAAGCAAAATTGGAAGCTGCAGGTGCAAAAGTTAAATTGGCTTAATACATCACTATAGAAATTTAATGAGCTGATTATTTTTTAATCAGCTCTTGGTTGCGATTATTATTTATAAAATAAAAAAGGTTGACGAATGACAAAGACTAATAATCATTCCAATTACATATTAAGAAAAAAGTTTTCTGAAAAAGAAGACATAAACTTAATTCCTGATTTAATTTTTTTGCAGAAAGAATCTTATGAAAGATTTTTGGGAAAGGATGATATAACAAAACAAGCAGATAGTGGATTAACTAAAGCTTTTAAATCTTTTTTTCCTTTATCTGATTTGAATAAAACTGTTACTCTGGATTTTGTTTCCTATAGATTTGGTGAAGCGAAATATACAGCTAAAGAATGTTTATATTCGGGAAGAACTTATTCTACTCCTCTACATGCGATTCTGAGATTAATTCTTTGGGATGATAATGAAGAAGGCAAAAAAAATATAAAGCTTATCAAGGAACAGGAAGTTTTCTTGTGTGATATGCCGTTAATGACTGATAATGCAAGTTTTATATTTAGTGGTATTGAAAGAGTTATAATTTCTCAAATGAGAAGAGCTCCAGGTGTATTTTTTGATTTAGAAGATTCAAAAATTTCAAATACAAAAATATACACAGCAAGAGTTATTCCAATGATGGGAAGTTGGTTGGATCTTGAATTTGATGTTAGAGATAGCTTGTTTTTTAGATTAGATAGAAAGAGAAAAATGCCTATTACTACTCTTTTGAGAGCTATGGGTATGAATTTAGAAGATATTCTGAAATCTTTTTATAAACAACATAGTATATCTATTGAAGGAAATAAATATGTCACTAATTTTGATTTTTCAAAAATAGTTGGTAAAAAATTTGAATTTGATGTTGTTGATGCAAAAACTAATGCGGTTGTTATTCCAAGGGATACTAAGCTTACTAAAAAAAGTTTAGAAAAAATTAAAACATCTGGTTTTGAAAAGTTTATTGTAAATGAAGGAATGGTTCCTTCATATGTTCTTGTGGAAGATGCGGTAAATAAAGAAACTGGTGAAGTTATTTTGGCTGCTGGAACTAGATTGACTACAGAAAAAATGGAGATTGTTAAAAATTTTGGCTTAAAGTCTTTACAGACTATTAATCCAGATGTTTCTGAGATTGGTAACTATATTTATGAGACTTTGTTGCTTGATAAAAATTCAACTCAAGAATTAGCATTATATGATATTTATAAATCAATAAGAATTGGTGATAGTCCTACAGGTCTTGAGCAAGCAGAAAAATTGTTCAATACAATGTTGTTCTCATCAAAATATGATTTATCAGATGTTGGAAGAATGAAAATTAATCATAGATTAGGCCTAAATATAGATGAAAAAATTCTTCATTTAACTAAAGAAGATATTATTTCAATTATTTATACTTTATCCAAGATAAAACACAATGAAGAACCTACAGATGATATAGATAATTTAGCTAACAGGCGATTGAGAGCGGTAGGTGAACTAGTTGAAAATCAGTTCAGAATTGGTATGGCGAGAATTGAAAGAGGTATTTTGGAAAAAATGAATAATGTAGATCCGAATACTATTATGCCACAGAATTTGATTAATTCAAAGCCTTTGGCTGCATCAATTAATGATTTCTTTGCTACATCTCAATTATCTCAATTTATGGATCAGACTAATCCACTATCTGAGTTGTCTCATAAAAGGAGAATTTCTTCGTTGGGCCCTGGTGGATTAACAAGAGAAAGAGCTGGATTTGAGGTAAGAGATATTCATTATACTCATTATGGTAAGATTTGCCCTATTGAAACTCCTGAAGGTCAAAATATTGGTTTGGTTAGTAATTTAGCTTTGTTCGCAAAAACTAACAAATATGGATTTATTAATACACCTTATAAAAAGGTTGTTGATGGTGTAATTACTAATGAGGTTGTATATTTATCAGCTATTGAAGAAGATAAGTATATAATTTGTGAAGCATCTGTTAATACCGATAAAAATGGCAAAATTACTGATGAAAGTTTCGTTTGTAGAAGAGCTGGAAATTATGAAAATAGAACTCCAATGGAAGTTAATTTTGCGGAAGTTTCTACGAGACAAATCGGTTCTGTTGCTACAAACTTAGTTCCTTTTATTGAAAGTGATGATGCTAAGAGATCTTTACTCGCTGCAAACATGATGAGACAAGCTGTTCCTTTTGC
This sequence comes from Rickettsiales bacterium, assembly GCA_028688645.1. Lineage (GTDB taxonomy): Bacteria > Pseudomonadota > Alphaproteobacteria > Rickettsiales > UBA1997 > CALXSC01. The sequence continues at coordinate 6,415 of JAQTXT010000027.1, read as the reverse complement.
AAGACCAGAAATGCCATTGATTGGAACGGGATTAGAGCATTTGGTTGCTTCTGATTGCGGTGCGGTTGTTAAAGCTAAAAGAGCTGGTGTTGTTAAAGATGTAGACTCAAGAAGAATCATTATAGAAGTTTCAAAAAAGAATGCTTTATCGGAAATAGATATTTATGAATTAGATAAATTTATAAAAACTAATAATGATACAAGTGTTAATCAAAAACCATTGGTTGAAATTGGTGACGAAGTTCAAGAAGGACAAATAATCACTGACGCACAATGTGTTAAAGATGGTGAACTTGCTTTAGGAAAAAACACTTTAGTTGCTTTCTTACCTTGGGATGGATATAATTTTTCCGATTCCATAGTTATTTCTGAAAGATTAGTTAGTGACGATGTATTTACTTCTATTCATGTTGAAGAATTTGAAGTAGTTGCGAGAGATACTAGATTGGGTCCTGAAGAAATTACAAGAGATATTCCAAATGTTGGTGAAGATGTTTTAAGAAAGCTTGATGAAAGTGGTATCATTCATATTGGTGCTGAAATTAGAGCTGGAGATATTCTTGTTGGAAAAACAACTCCAAAGAGTGAAGCTCCTTCAACACCTGAAGAAAAACTTTTGAAAGTTATTTTTGGTGAAAAGGCATCTGATGTAAAAGATAGTTCTTTATATGTATCTCCTGGTGTTTTGAGTGGAACGGTTATTGATGTTAGAGTATTTACTAGACAAGGCTTGGAAAAAGATGAAAGAGCTGTCTTCTTGGAAAATCAACAAATTGAAAAATTGTTGAAAGATAAAGTAGAAACTATAGATCTTTTAAAAGCTAATTTAAATTCTCAAATAATCAATTTAGTTGATGGTGAGACTCTTGAAAAGACCGTTGGTGATTTGAAAAAGGGTGAAAAGTTAAATAAGGTAGCTTTAAAATCTCTATCAGAATCTGCACTTTCTAAGATAGTTGTTAGTGATGCTAAAATTATGGATAAGATTGAAAATCTTGCAAAAGAATTAAAAGCAAAAACTGAAAACTTGGAAAAGAAGTTTGGTGCTGAAGCTGTAAAAATCAAAGAAGGTGAAGATTTAAGCCAAGGAATTTTGAAAATAGTTAAAGTTCTTGTAGCTACAAAACAAAAACTTCAACCTGGTGATAAAATGGCTGGTAGACATGGAAACAAGGGTGTTATTTCGAGAATTTTGCCTGTTGCAGATATGCCTTACATGGATGATGGAACTCCTATAGATATTCTTTTGACTCCTTCTGGTGTACCTTCGAGAATGACAATTGGACAGATTTTGGAAACTCATTTGGGTTGGGCTTCTTCAGCTTTCGGAAAGCAATTATCTAATATTTTGGATAATATTGCGGACAAAAAGCAAAAAGAAGATCAATTAAGAGAAAGATTGTTATCAATTTATGACAGATCTCAAGAGCATGAAAAAATTAAAAAAATGAATGCTGAAGAGTTAGTTGAGATGTGTGAAAGATTTAGAAAGGGTGTTCCTTTTGCAACTGGTTCGTTTGAAAATATCAAAATTGAAGAAATAGAAAGTATAATGGAAAATGCTGGTGTTAATAAAACTGGACAGGTTACATTGTATGATGGAAGAACTGGTGAAGCATTTGAAAGGCCTGTAACGATTGGTTACATGTATATGTTGAAATTGCATCATTTAGTTGATACTAAAATTCATGCTAGATCAATAGGACCATACAGCTTGATTACTCAACAACCACTTGGCGGTAAATCTCATTTCGGTGGACAAAGATTTGGTGAAATGGAATGTTGGGCTTTACAAGGTTATGGAGCTGCTTATACATTGCAAGAAATGTTAACTGTTAAATCAGATGATGTTCTTGGTAGAGTAAAGATTTATGAATCAATTATTCAAGGTAATCAAAACTTTACATGTGGTGTTCCTGAATCATTTAATGTTATGGTTAAGGAAGTTAGATCACTCGGTTTGAATATTGAACTTATAAAAGAGTAAATTGAAGTAGAACAAGATTTTTTATCTTGTTCTACAATATTAATAATAAATGAAAAAGTAAAAAATATGGCTTTAGATGGAACTTCTTCTTATGGATTAATGAGCTTATCAAATCAATCGCTTGATTTAGCTGATTTTGATGCTGTCAAAATATCCATTGCTAGTCCTGAAAAAATTAGATCTTGGTCTTTTGGCGAGGTTACTAAACCTGAAACTGTAAATTATAGAACATTTAAACCAGAAAGAGATGGTTTATTTTGCGCTAGGATATTTGGACCAACAAAGGATTATGAATGTCTTTGTGGAAAATATAAAAGAATTAAATATAAGGGTATAATTTGTGAGAAGTGCGGTGTTGAAGTCACAAGTTCCAAAGTTAGAAGAGAAAGAATGGGACATATTGAATTGGCTTGCCCTGTTTCTCATATTTGGTTTTTAAAATCATTACCTTCTAAAATTAGTGTTCTTTTAGATTTGACTCCTAAGGCAGTGGAAAGAGTTATTTATTTTGACAATTATATAGTTGTTGATTCAAAAATGACTGAGTTGGAAGATGGGCAAATTTTAACTGAGACAGAGTTTGAAGATGCTAAAGCAAAATATGGTGTAGATTCTTTTGTTGCTATGATGGGTGCTGAATCTATTAGAAAATTGCTTGAAAAAATTGATTTAGAAAAATTAAAGAAAAAGTTAATTAAAGAATTAAAAGAAAGTCGTTCTGAAATGAAAAAAGCAAAGGCTATTAAGAGATTAAAAATAGTTAATGCTTTTATTGATTCTGGAAATAGACCTGAATGGATGATTATGACAGTTTTGCCTGTTATTCCACCTGATATTAGACCTTTGGTTATGCTAGATGGCGGACAATTCGCTACTTCTGACTTGAACGAATTGTATAGAAGAGTTTTAAACAGAAACAATAGGTTGAAGAGATTGATTGAACTTGATGCTCCTGAAATCATTATTAGAAATGAAAAGAGAATGCTTCAAGAATCTGTTGATGCTTTACTAGATAATGGTAAGAGTGGAAATATTGTAAAAGCTGCGAATAAAAGACCATTCAAATCTTTGAGTGATATGTTAAAAGGAAAACAAGGAAGATTTAGACAAAACTTGTTGGGAAAGAGAGTTGACTATTCGGGAAGATCAGTTATCGTTGTTGGTCCTGAGTTGAAATTGCAGAGATGTGGTTTGCCTAAAAAAATGGCTATTGAATTATTCAAACCGTTCATTTTCTCTAAACTTGAATTATATGGAATGTCAAGTTCTATAAAAAATTCAAAGAGAATGGTTGAAGCTGAATTGCCAGAAGTTTGGGATATTCTTGATGAAGTCATTAAAGGACACCCTGTACTCTTGAACAGAGCTCCTACATTGCATAGATTGTCAATTCAAGCATTTGAACCTATTTTGATTGAAGGTAATGCTATCCAATTACATCCTCTTGTTTGTAAAGCTTTTAACGCTGACTTCGATGGTGACCAAATGGCAGTTCATGTTCCTTTGTCAATTGAAGCACAGATTGAAGCAAGAACTTTGATGATGTCAACAAATAATATTTTATCTCCTCAAAATGGTAAGCCAATTATTGCACCTGATGAAGATATGATGTTTGGTTTGTATTATATAACCGTACAGTCTGATAGGTTTAAGGATAGTCCTGTTTTGATATCCAGTATTCAAGAAATGGAATATGCTTTATTTGAAGAGAGAATAACTCTTCACGATTGTATAATGTATAGATTCAATCTTCTAACAGAAGAAGGAGTTTGGGAAAATAGAAAAGTTCTTACTACTGCTGGAAGGGTAAGGATTTATGAGATTTTGCCAGATTCTTGTAAGAAAGAAGAAGCGTTATCAATTTTTAATAAGACTTTGTACAAGAAAGATATGAAGAATCTTCTGGACTATGTATACAGAAATTCAAACCAAAAAGATACTTGTATGTTTGGTGATGAAATGATGGCGATTGGTTTTAAAGAATCTTGTAGATCTGGTATTTCTGTTGGTAAAGATGATATGGTAATTCCTGAAACTAAAGCTAAGAAAATTGATGAAGCTAAGAAACATGTTCAAGAAATTGAAAAACAATATTCTGAAGGTTTGATTACAAATGGTGAAAGATATAATAAAGTAATTGATGAATGGTCTAAATGTTCTGATAGCTTAAAGAAAGATATGATTAAAGCTATCTCTAAGGAAACAGAACCAACTAAGAGAAATTCATTATATATGATGGTTGAATCTGGTGCTAGAGGTTCTGAATCACAGTTGCAACAGTTATGTGCTATGAGAGGTTTGATGACTAAGGCATCTGGTGGTATTATTGAAACTCCTATTTTATCAAACTTTAAAGAAGGTTTAAATATTCTTGAATACTTTATTTCTGCAAACATGGGTAGAAAAGGTTTGGTTGATACAGCTTTGAGAACTGCTAATGCTGGTTACTTGACTAGAAGATTAGTTGATGTTGCGCAAGATTGTATTGTTACTGAACAAGACTGTGGAAGTAATAGAGGTATTTATCTTGAGGCTAAGATTGAGAATGGTAAAATTACTACGCCATTAACTGAAAGATCTTTGGGTAGAGTTTTAGCTGAAGATGTTTTAGACTTAGATACAAACAAAGTATTGATTAAAAATGATACATTGATTGATGAAAAATTAGCTAAAATAATTGCAAACAAAGGTATTAAGAGAATTAAGGTTAGATCAGCTTTGACTTGTGATTGTAAAGATGGTGTTTGTGCTAAATGTTATGGTAGAGATTTAACAACAGGTATTTTAGTATCAGTTGGTGAAGCTGTAGGTGTGGTTGCTGCACAAGCTGTTGGTGAACCTGGAACACAGTTGACAATGAACACAAAACATACTGCGTCTGCAAGTGGTGTTGCTGCTGAATCTTCAATTATTGCGCCTGATGACGGCAAAGTTCTAATCAAAAACTACAATATTTTAAGAGATAGAAATGGAGATGATTTAGTTTTATCAAGAAATTATAGCTTTATTTTATTAAATGAAAAAAATAATATTTTAGCTACTTTCAAAATTCCTTATGGTGCTAAAGTTTTCCATAAAGATGGTGATGTTGTAAAGAAAGGTGATCTAGTTGCAGAATGGGATCCATATAATATTCCTATTATTACAACAAAATCTGGAACTGTCGAGTATAAAGATTTATTTGATAATATTTCTTTGAAAGAAAGGATTGATGAAGATACTTCTATTTCAACTAAAACAGTTATTGATTGGAAACATCAGAATAATAAATCTAAATTGAAGCCAGTAATTGCTATTGTTAATAAAGATGGAGCAATTGAATATGATTTAACACTCGGTGTTGTTATTACTGTTAATAACGGTGATGAAGTTTTAGCTGGTGATATTTTGGCAAGAATTCCTAGAGAATCTTCAAGAAATAAAGATATCACTGGTGGTTTACCAAGAGTTGCTGAATTGTTTGAAGCTAGAAAACCAAAGAACTATTCAATTATGGCTGAAGTTGATGGAACTGTTAAATTTGATAATGATTACAAAATTAAGAGAAAAATCATAATCATTCCTGATGACAAGACTATGGAGCCTGTTGAATATATAATACCAAAAGGTAAATATTTATTTGTTAATGACGAAGATAAAGTTAAAAAGGCTGATATTTTAGTTGATGGAAATCCAGTGCCACATGATATTTTGAGAATATTAGGTATTGAAAAATTCGCTGAATATATGACAAAAGAAATTCAAAAAGTTTATGAAATGCAGGGTATTACAATTGCTGATAAACATATTGAAGTGATTTTGAGTATGATGTTAAAGAAAGTTGAAGTTACTGACGCAGGTGAGACATCTTTGATGATTGGAGAACATTTGGATAAAGACGATTTGGATGAAATCAATAAGAAAGCAATAGATGAAGGTTTGAAACCAGCAAGAATTGAACCTGTTCTGTTAGGTTTGACGAGAGCATCATTACAAACTAAATCATTTATTTCTGCTGCTTCATTCCAAGAAACAACTAGAGTTCTAACAGATTCTGCTGTTCAAGGAAGAATTGACAGATTAAAAGGCTTAAAGGAAAATATTATTCTTGGTAGGTTAATTCCTGCTGGAACTGGTCTTTTAGTTGATAAAATGAAAAAAGAAGCAATAAGAGAAGCTAATATTAAAGAGGAAACTAGATCAGAGAAAGATAAAACAGAATAATCTAACTCATGATTATTTCAAAAATAGGCTTATTAATTTAAGCCTATTTTTGTATTTTTGCTAAGTTTAACTGGAGTTTTATAATAATTTTGATTTACTATAGCCTTTCACATTTTAGTTGCAACATATCTCTCTTTTAAAGCTCTATCTAAATTCTCATAGAAATTATCACAATTTAATCTAAACTTTCTAATTAAATCTTTTAAAAAGTGCCAATAATGTTCT
>JAQTXT010000151.1 GCA_028688645.1 Rickettsiales bacterium | reverse complement strand
ATAATTAAAAATTCGTTAAAATAATCTCTAAACTCATGTTTAACGAATCATTACATAACTCAAACTATCCCTCTGATTGTGGATTTTCATCTTCTAAAAAGAAAGCCACTACTCCCGCCCTTTTATTTTTCAAGTCTCAAAAAGATCCTTCATCAAAAGTATTATCAGAAAACAATTCTTCGATCATTAATACAAATCGATCTCCTTTGAGAGCTTCAAATGCTAAAAACATCTCATTGATAAGCAGATCTCCTTTGATGAATAAATCAGGTATCAATAATTCTGAAAACAAGTCAAATGGAAGCTTTGTCTTCAGTCAATCAAGGAAATTTGATCAAACATCTCAAGAAGAATCATTAAGAGAATCGGTAAACTATTGTGAAAACCATGAAGGAAGAAGTGCAACATTTATCTGTGGTACTGAAGAGGGTGATACAGAATATTACTGCGAAAAGTGTGCCATATTAATGGCCAGTCAGGGATTTAGAGTGGAAAAAATCTCCGAAAGTTTAGGAATGTCAAGTATAAATCGACTTCAGAATTCAAGAAGCATGATGATGAATTCAATAATATCGCAAAAATCATCCCGCTCAAATCTTCTTTCCAACAGTCATTCAATTCAATAAAGCAGAAATCAATATTCAATGATGAACAGCAGAAAAAATCGTGAAGGATAAATTGATAACTTTTTATCATTGACAAAGGGACTTTTGGACCAAATCGAGTACAAAAAAGAAGAAATCAAATAAAATCTCATCAGATCTTAAGAGTTTTATGGTTAGCAAATCTAAGAAATCAATTAATACTTTTAACTAGTGTATAAATCACTTGAGCTCTAAAAAAACAAATGTTACAATTATATTCTGAGTCAAAGAATTTAAGTTGAAAGGCCAGTAAGAATGATTAATTAAACGATTGTTGATCTTAAGACAAAAATACAAGGCATCATTGAGGATATTTAATAAAATATTGAGACTGTTTTCCAGACTGAAGACTAAATTTATCGACCTGTCATACAACAGTATTAAGAAAATTATACTGAAATTTCGAAAAAGATTGCGCAAATTCAAGTGTTTTAAGTTGAAATGAGAAAAATAGATTTCCAAGGTGTTCCCGATTCAATTTTCTCTATTAGCGATATTCTTAAAGATTCAATTCAACAAAGTTGCCAAAGCTAACATCAAACCAATCTCAACAATCAGCTACATTCTCTTAAACAGTCTTTGAAAGAATCGTTGCCTCGACTTCAACCAAGAAAACTTTTTAGCAAAAGGGCAGAACCATTTTAAAACTTGTAAAACAAGTCGAGTAACAAGTTCTGTTTCTCTTTTGAAGGCTAAGCACTTCAAGCCCAGATGTAACTTTAAAGAAGCAGCTATCAGTGCTAAGAATGATTAAAAAGAGAAAACTTAAAAAAGTTAGGACTTGATTGATATTTATATTTGTTTTGCTCAATAAAATCAAAATTCTAAAAAATATTTTCTATTTGTATTTGTATGAAATGTGAATAAATAAATTAAGAATCGATCATAATTGAGATTATTTTAGCTTTATTTCCAAGTTTTATAGCATAACTTCTGTCAACTTTGTGAGATCAACTTCATGTTTCCATCCCCAATCATTCCTGGCTTCAGTATCATCAATAGAATTTGGCCAACTGTCGGCAATATTTTGTCTTGAATCTGGCTCATAAAATACTTAAAGTTAAGGTTTTTTTTTGCGGATTTAGTCAGCAAGCTCTTTAACTGTAAAACTTATTGCCCCAAGGTTGTAGGCAAGTCTGTTTTTTATTTGTTATACAGGTGCCTCCATAATATCTATTGTAGCTTTGATGGCATCATCGATATACATCATAGGAAGGCGAGTTTATTCCTTTACAAAACATGTATATTTTCCTTTCAGAATACAGTCATAAAATATTGCAACAGCATAATCAGTGGTCCCTCCTCCTGGTTCAGCTTTCCAGCTGATAATTCCTGGATATCTTACACTTCTCACATCCAAACCAAACTTTTTGTAGTAATAAGCTCCTAACATTTATCCAGCATACTTGGTTATTCCATACATGGTAGTTGGCTCAATTGAGCAATGTTGTGGTGTGTTTTCTTTTGGAGTTGTTGGGCCAAAAACGGCCATTGAACTTGCACAAAATACTTTGTTGATTTTAAGATCAACAGCAATATCAAAAATATTTTTGTAAGAAATTAGATTAACATTCCAACAAAGTTATGGATCCTTTTCTCCGGTTGCAGACAAGATTGCAGCCATGTGATAAATTTGTGTTATTTTATGTTTTAAACAAATTTCTCTGAATCTTTCTTTATCCGTTACATCTCCTTTTTCCAATTCTCCATCAAAATCTTTAGGGATGTTTCTGTGGCCTAGAATTATATATTAAAATACCAAGTGCAATTACGTTTTATTTGCCATATTTCTTTTGTAGTTATGGGACAAGTTATGACCCAATCTGTCCAAAAGGACCTGTGATCAAGATTTTTTCACTCATATTTTAAAAGTAAGATCCTTAATCGATAAAAATTATAAAAGTTTATTTAAGATAATGTTAAAATAAATTAATATAAAATGGTTCGAGAAAATCATTGCTTTTTCAATTAGTATATCTCCCATTTTCAGAGAGATATTATTCATCATAATCATATTATTAATTTGGATTTTAGCCATCGTCTTCATTCTCATAACCATTCTGTTCTTCCATCAAGTAATTCCTGGGAGGGTGCTCAATAGCCTTTCTTCTCAAATCATCATATTGTTATTGGTTTGGATTTCTTTTACTTACTGGTTATCCTGAGGCTTGAGGCATATCATAATCTTCAGCAAAATGCTAAACTTATTTTCTGGATGATTCTCTTACTTTTTATGCTGGTTTGTTTGATCTTGATCTTGATTTATGAATTTCATGCTCTTTATTTTGTTAATCGGTTTTATGTTCACCTTATCCCTCAACTAGTAAAGGCCTATTAAAAACTTTTGTGTAAATTTTAATCATTTACTCTTCGTATTAACGTTTTCTTTTTCTTTCTTACTTTTTAAATTATTTTATTTTTGATTCAATCAAAGCTTTCGACTGAGACATGTCTCCAATTCTACTTTTCCTTAAAACTTATCTTACATAAGGAGCAAATTTTTGTTGTCTCATTTTTCTTACAGTTGAAGCTCTTTTTTCTTCTTATTATTTTTGAACTTTTTACTCTCCTTGTTTTTTTCTCATATTAACAAAAGCCAAGTGTTTTTGAGTTATTGGAATGTTAATTTCATGCTCTTCTTGCTTAATTAATAATTCTTTTTTATGATGTAATAAATGCTTTTGAGGTTAAACTGCTGTTTGGGAACGATAGGGCCTGTTTTAGAATGAAAAGGGTATGACTTTAATTGGCTGTTTTTATTGCTTTTTATTTTCTAAGTCAATTTAAAGGT
>JAQTXT010000150.1 GCA_028688645.1 Rickettsiales bacterium | reverse complement strand
AAAGGTGTAAAAATTATTGGGTTAAAAAAGGTAAATCATATAAATAATTTATCTGATGTACGCGCGATGTTTTCTGAACATGTCATTTAAAATTCAAGATCTTAAAGATTATAATTAAAAAAGTATTTCATAAAGTTTAATACAATAAATAAAGCAACTTCATAAGAAATCTTCTTAAAAGTTTAAAGAATATGCCTAAAAATTAACAAAAAAGTAATCCGAATTCCTTGAGGTGATTCAGGATAAATTATCATCTTTAGTCGTGTGCGCAGGATTTCCAGAAAAGGATATTTTTTTGACAGGAGTATAATCTCCTGGAAATAGAATCAACATCTTGTCTGATTATACAAAACAATAGCAAATAGATTATACTCAACATATGATTGAAGAATCGAAAAGATTAATTTTTTAGCCAAAAATATTAAAGCAAAAGGTTATAAAATACTTGATAAATTATAGAAACATTTGTGCATTGACACTTTAAGATATTGGAAAGATCAGCTACATAAGTACTTATATTTAAAGTCACTTTTGTTGCTCATGAGTTGTTTACTTAAAATTATTTTTTTCATTAATTTTTATAATAAGTAAAATATAAGCCTTATAAGTTATTTATGAGTTTTAACATTGATAGAGTACAAATTGTTGAAAAATATACTTTAAGATCAGTTTAAATAATCATTTGAATCCTCAGTTGGTAGTTCTGACTTTCTTTTCAGCTTTACCTTTTCTTTCAGCAACACCTGCAGCGACTTTGACAACTCTTGCCATTCTGTCTTTACCTTCTTTAAGCTTGGTGATGGCAACCTTTGATGGGTGAACTGGGACTTGATATGGAGCACCATTGGCTTTATTTTTGGTGAGCTTATCAACGTGAATGACGAATTTCTTTCTGAATACTTGAATAATTTTTCCCTTGTGTCCTTTATGGTTTCCTCTCAAGACGACGACTTAATCGTCTTTTCTGACTGGGAGGGATCTCAAACCGTGCTTCTTTCTAAGGTCTTTAGATAAGGTGGCAGATAAGATGGTGTATCTGATGTGTGAAGGAGCTGTGAAGTGAGCTCTTCTGGATTTTCTTCTGCTGCTGGTGACTTATACGTGAGTCTTCATTTTAATTAGTTAATAAAAAATTATGGTTCAAAAAAACAAAAATATATAATTTAAATGAATAAATCAATTTTACTTTAATATATAAATTTCTTTTCAATCTAATAAATCTTTATTACTTAATGCCTTTGAATTTTGTGTTCGAATTAAAATTAGATTCTTCAAAAAAAAATTATGTTAGGTTAGCCTTTTTTTTTATTTTTAATAAGTAATTTATCATTTTTATTTTTATTTACTTTTAATAATCTTTGAAAGGACTATTTATTGAAATTACAAGAAAAATAATGACTCAAAGAAATTATAAGACAAAAATCCTGAAGCTACAAACAAAAGTTTCAATAATAAAATTATTTTCTTGAAATAAGTATCAAAAGTAATTAAAACTATCGCGATATAAAAGAAATAATTTTTCCAATTGTCAGTTTAAATGTATTGATTTTAATATTTTGCTTTATAATATGCTTTATTCATGTAACTCTAACCAAAATCCAGCTAATAAAATCTATCCGAGTAGAAATCTTAGTAATCGGCGTTATCATGCAAGTCCTCAACTTTAGGAAACTTGATTGATAAAATATCATTCGAGGTATTATTTATCATTTATGCAGAAAAAAAAAACTAAACCTATAAGGAAGACCACTTTCAGTTAAACATCTTCAATCAGCAGCAATCAAAGTGTTAAATAAAAATAAAAATCTAAGCTTTGGTCAGATGAAGAAAATCAAATGTTTGTACTCCTCATTAAAAAACATGGCCCAGATTTCCAACTTCTTGGCAAATTCTTTTAAAAGAAAAGCAAAAATCAGCTCAAAGTAATATTTTTATCTTATTTCAGACCAAATACAAAGAGTATGTCAATAATTAAAAGAAAAAATCCAAATTAGAATAACAAAAAGTAAAAGCAGTTACTGTCGGCTCACTTTTTGAATAAGTTGACGAGAAATAATAGTATAATTGAAGCCATTATGGATTGAAAACTAGAAAAAGTTAACAAAAGTTGAGTATCTTTAAGATACTTTAAAATTTTTCTCTAAAAGAGATTTCTCTTTTTTTGATCCTTTAATATTTACTTCTATTTTGCATAATTCTTTTATTTATTTTATTCAATTTTATTTCTTTTACTATTTTCCAATCTATTTTTGATAAAATTTGAATTAGCAGATCAGAAAATAAAAAAGAATTGTATGATTCTTTTAGTTTTTTCATAAAATCTCATAATTTATTAGATAATTTAAGCAATAGAAAGCTTGTGAAAATAAAGGAAATGGTAATGAAATGATTTCGAAATCAGAATCCTAATCTTCTGGATAATCTTGATCTTTCGACGTATTAATGAATATTTTGTTGATCGACTGGCTCTTAAACGACTTCTCTGGTGCTGAATGAAACATATCTTGATGGATCAAAGTCAGCTGGCATTTGTCTCAAGGCGCCGAATCTTGCTCTGTTGGCTTCGATTTATCTGATCTGGAAATTAGAAATAAAAATACTTTAGAGTCTTTTTCAATGTCAACAACATTGACGATTCTACCGAATGATGGGATGACGTTAATATTGATGCTTCTAAAAATGAGTATAAATCTTACCCGTCAGGACCTACAGTGTTTTGGAATGACATGATTTTTTAATTTATGATATTTTATTTTTATATTTATTGTTTTATCTCAGCTTAATTCATTTTTCAACTTGATGCTATTATATTTTAAGAACCTTTGGAGAACAATAGTATTGAAATAAATGAGAATAGGTACACATGATGGCAGATTTCATTGTGATGAAGCTCTTGCTTGTGCAATGCTAACAAATTATACACAAAAGTTCAAAAACGCAACTATAATCAGATCACGTGACCCAAAAGTATGGTAATAATGCGACATCCTTGTTGATGTTGGAGGAAAATATGATCCACCACGCTTATTGGATCATCATCAAATAGAGTTCCAAGATACTTATCCAAACTATAATGTACGCCTTTCTTCAGCAGGGCTCGTTTATTTGCACTTTGGAGAATAAGTCATATCAAATATCATAATAGAAATCCTTTAAAAAGAAAAGGATAAATTAACTTTTGAGCCTAAAGTCAACAAATAAATTATTACACACATCAGAGAAAAGATTTATGACAGCCTCATCATTTATGTAGATGCTAATGACAATGGAGTGAGCAAAATTAATGATAAATAAGTTTCAGGAGTCCCTACAACTTTATGGAGCAGAGTCGGAAAGCTTAATCCTATGTGGTGGTAAGAAGGAGCTAATGATTATGAAAGATTCCTTAAAGCCATAGAAATCGTTAATGAGGAACTTGTATCAGAAGTCAAAGGATGCTT
>JAQTXT010000026.1 GCA_028688645.1 Rickettsiales bacterium | reverse complement strand
AGAGTGACAAAGCATTTGAAGAAGCTTGGAAAAAGAGAAAAAATCAATACCCAAATTCTAAGTATAATCAAATGTTAGGGAATTAATTATTAATTTATAAATAAAATAGGAACTATTATGAAAACTACTGATTCAATTGGCGCTTTATGGAAAAAAGAAAAAAATAAAGATGGCAAAACAACAGAATTTTTCTCGGGAAAAATTAAAGATGTTTTAGTTTTTGTTTTTGAAAATAAAGAAAAAGCTGATGATAATGATGTCGACTATAAGATTATGCAAGCAGAAAATTCTGAAGATAATGAAAGCGAATCTAAACTAATTTGCACAGGCGAACTTTGGGAAAAAGTAAGTAAGGAAAAAACAGATAAAAAATCTGAGACTTTTTATGTTGGTAATTTTAGAGGCGAAGACATAGTAGTTTTCAAAAATTCTTACAAAACCGAAGATAAACATCCAGAGTTGGTTGTTTTCTTGGATTTGCCAAAGGAAACTGAAAAAAAGTAGGCAAGTAAATATTTTTGCAGGTAATCAATTATGAAACTAAAACTACTATTATTCACATTATTATTTTGTTTGTTATATACAAATAATGCTCATGCGTCTTCCATGAACTTGTTGTTTGACATATCAAATGATATTATTGGTTTAGTAGAAGGCTTTACAATGCGTTTATATGAGGCTGTAGCGGTTAGCTATAGGCAAATTTATTTCTTGTTGTGTTCAATTATACTGCCTGCTGTTATTTATTCTTATGTTAAGAATAAAATAAATGAAGAAACAGTAGTGTCATTTTTTATTGCTATTTTTCTTACTGCTACCATCGTTCTTAATAAAGATAATTTTATAACATTTATTTATAAGCCTTTCTTTGATACCTTATATGGATTTGCCTCATATATTGCTAATGTGTCCAGCGATAACTATAATAGTAGTGCTGGTGGTGTAGAAACAATGTTTGGAAATATTTATACATCTTCAGATCAACTTATAGAAATTTTGGACAAAATGCAAGAAAAAGTAAATATTTCATTGTTTAGTGTATTTAAAGGCTTTGCCGTAATATTGACTATTTTGATTATCAAATTTTTATTTCTTTTTTTGGTGTCATTGTTTGTTATTAGATTCACAGTTGCTGTATTCTCAGCCCACATAATAATGATTATTATGCCTATAACTCTATCATTATTTCCATTTAAGAGCTTAAGGCCGTACAGTTTTAACCATATAAAATGTTTATTTCAATATGGTCTTACTGTTATATTTTACTGCATTTCTATATCTATATCCGCATATTTAATAGATGGAATTCAAGAGATTGCAAAATCTTTAGATGGTTCTGGGGAGAATATCATTACTTATCAATTCCTAATCTCAGCAATCATAACAGCTGGACTTGGTTATATCATGCTTCTTGCTTCAAATGAGTTTGCAAGTAAAATTCTAAATGTTGCGGGAAATGCTAATATTCTAGCAAATAAAGCAATGAATAGAATAGCCGCATTTACTGCTGGAGCAGGTTTAATACAAGGGGCAGGGTTGCTTGCAAAATATGGTGCAGGAGATAAAAGCTCCACTCAAGATACATCATCAACTAATCAAAAAACTCCGGATAATAGTAGTATTAAAGCTTTTCAAAAACATCAAGAACAAGTATTAAATTCTAATTCTAATACTAATTCTATGAATTTGATTAAAAGTAATAATGCTACTGCTACTGCTAAAACTTAATGAAATTAGTGGTGTAAAGCGATTAATAAGGTGTGGTTAAATGAAAATGAATTATTAATAAAAAAAGGAAAAAATGAAACTAAAAATGATAGCAGTTTGTATGTTATTAATCTTGGGGGCTTGTAGTTCAAAGCACGATATTTATGAAAAATCAAAATGTGCTTGCAATCCTCTAGTTAATTATGCTGATATTAACCAAATTAGTTAAGATATGCAGGGAAAATATGAAGAAACTTTATTGCAGAATAGAAGATTAAGAATTTTGCTTCTCAATCTCTCTATTACATTGATAATAGCTTTACTCACAATATTTTTTGTGATTTTAAAGGATAAAGAAGTTGTTAGGTTTGTTGAGTTCTCTCAAAAGGGGGATTTCGGTGTTAAAGTTTTAGAATCTAGCGAAATAACTGAATCTGCTAAAGAACTTATAGTAGTGAGTCAACTAAAAGAATACATTAAAAATAGACATGAAAAGCTTGGCGGACGAAAATATAATAAAGGCGAATTTGACCTAGTTAAATATAATTATGTCAAAGCACTTTCTTCTCGGGAAGTATTCAGCGAATATGACGCTGAATTTAAAAGAATACACGAAGAAGCCCAATTTTATGAAAGAGATGTTTATATAATTTCAGCTGTTAAAGAAGAAAAGAATAAATACTTATTTACTTTTGACGTTGTTAGTTATTACGAAGATCAAGAAGAGCCAGTTGTTAATCGTTTTAATGTATATGTTAAATTTGATTATGTTAACCTAAACAAAATATCGCCATCTTTAAGAAATATGAACCCTCTAGGCATACAAATATTATGGTATAGAGGCGATAGAGAGAAAAATAATAATGAACAAGCAGGTAATTATGATGAAAATGAGAATATTTAATAATTTAACAAAAACATTGCTACTGGTTTTGGTGCTGATACCAACAATCGCACATAGTGAGAATTTAGATATAACGGACTTGTTAATTTCACGACCAAAGCCAGAGATACAAAAAGGAACTCCAGCAGTTGAAAACAAAGAAATTACTCAGATGGAAAAAGCTTTAAGTGTAAAAAACATCAAAGCGATAACATCTTATAAATATGATAAATTTAAAACTTATCAAATAAAGTTAGGTTTATACCTAACAACTACTATTTCGTTGCCTAAAGACGAAAATATTGTTAGTTATTCGGTTGGAGACGCAAAGATATTTGATGTAAAACACGATAAGGCGTTGCCTAACTTACTCACTATTAATGTATATGAAGAGGGCTATATAACGAATTTAACAGTTATTACCGATAAGAATCAGAAAATATATAATTTCTTACTTAAAGCCGAAAAGAGTGATCGTTGGGTTGTGCCAGGATTTACTTACTACATTACAAAGAATGAAGATGAAGAAAAAGACGATCTACTAGCTCAACTAAAAGCGAATAATGAGCATATTAAGAATATTAAAAAATTGGATCAACTTAATACGGCATACAAAATTGAGGGTGATGACCTTATCGCTCCGAAATATGTTTATGATGATGGCAAATTCACTTATATAGATTTTGGGGATAGGTATTTGTCGGATCGTATGCCTACAGTTTATAAAATTATTGATGGGTATGATTCTGTTATCAATAAACATATGGTTGGAAATGTTCTCGTAGTTGAAACTCTTTCACCGGAAGGCTTTACATTAAAAAATGGAGACAGCCATGTTTGTATTATTCCAAAGAAAAAATTAAGTGATGTATATGAAAAAAATACTAAATAATATTCTTCAGAATAAAGTTTTACTGATTGCGGGTGCAGTTGTTATTACTGTTATTGCAACAACAATAGTTATTGTCAAAAATAGAAATAGTAAAATAAAACAAGAGAATACTGAACAACAAGCAAAGGTAGAGTTTGTTTTTGATGATGAGTTTTTTGCTAGGCCTCCTAGAAAAATAGAAATAAAAGATAATCCTTTTATTGTAGAAGAGGATAAAGAAGAACCAGAACTACCACAAATAAAGTATGTTAATGTTCCAATGAGAGAGTACAGACAAAAAGGAACATTTGAAAATAAAAGCTTTATTTCTTATAACGATAGTGATGGGGAATCTTTTGTAGCCGATAATAGAAAAGATAACCCCTCTACAATAGTTGGCAAGTCTTACGATCTATCAAGAGTTATTACCACAAATAAATATATTCCCTTAGTTCTTGACTCAGCTATAAATACTGAAATTCCCTCTGATACTGTTATTGCGATAGTTGAAAGTAATGTGTATGGTTATCATGCGAAAGATGTATTGATACCGAGATATTCAATAGTTGAGGGTAGGTTTGAGGCGATCGTCAGTCAGGCCTCTAAAAGAATACAGCTTGCTTGGTATAAAATTACGACTCCAGACGGAACAATCATAGAATTAGAGAATAGTGTATCAATGGATTATACTGGTGCAGGTGGTGTTACTGGTAATGTAGATAATAGAAATGTTGAAAAATATGGTGGAGCTTTGGCATTTGGTGGTCTAAATGCGTTAGCTAATTTATCGATTGATATTGAGTCTGCAAGACAGCAAGCTTTTGTTCAGTCTATAACTCAACAAGTAGTGCCTATTACTACAGAAATGATTAGACAAAAGATTAATATTAAGCCAATTATTACAATCCGTCAAGGAGAAAGGTTCAATATTAAACCATATAAGAATCTCTTTTTTAAAGAGCCTAATGGCCAATCAATTAAAGCAATATTTATAGAGTAATTATTATGAAAAAAATATTTATAAAACTAACTATATCATTCTTATTTACAGTATTTAATACTGGTGTTGTTTATGCTAGTAATAAGGATATCCTAAAAATTCAAGTTATAGATAATAAAGATGACTTGGCAACTGCCAAAATCACTAATTTAGATAATAACAATGAATATTATAATACTTTAAAGGATATGAAACTCATAGGCAAAAAAGTAAAACAATCCGAAGATGTTGTAAATATTGATTGGAATAAAATTAAATTAGGAGAAGCAGAAGCCACTCTATCAGCTCCTTTTTCTTCAAAAGTAAAAATAACAAATGATATAAAATCCGGTCATAAGTTTTCTGCACAAGGTAATTATTCTAACATTATATCCGCTATGGAAGAGTTATTGCAACAACAAGAAGATTCTACTAATAAACAAGCTAGACTTGGCACAAATACCAATTCTTCCTCTGACACTACTTCTTCTTTTCAAGCTTCTTTCAAACCGCTATCTTATGATAATTTAAATAATAATAAAGATAGTTCTTCAACAACAGAAACAGGAGAAGAAATAACTGTAACAGATGGTTGTTTACCTTATGTTGATTACGAATTAAATACTATATATATACAACAAAGAGTGTTAAGAGATGGTCAAGAACTACAGTCTTGTCATAATTCTGATGTTTCTTTTTCATTACGAAAAGATTATGATGCTTGTCCAGACAAAGAAGATTCTTCAACTGGTGCGAAAGAGATATACTTTCAATATTATTATATTGATGCAAGAAATGGAAATGATGTTAGGCACGATATAGGGCAATGTCAGATTGACGAGACACAAAGTACCGGCGGAAACTATCAAGAAGTAACTACGACTGATGGGTGTTCCCCTTATGTTGACTATGAATTGAACAAAGTATTTATTCAACAAAGAGTTTTAAAAGGTAGTCAAGTTGTTCAGAGTTGCCATAATTCCGATATATCGTTTGTTTTACAAAAAGATTATGATGTCTGCCCGGATAAAATAGACCTAAATTCACTCACTAATAAGGTTTATTTTAAATACTACTATATTGACGATAGAAATGGTAATAATGTTGCTAGTAATGTTGGGGATTGTCAAATTGATAATGTTAAGAGTGGACCATTAACAATTACTAAAAATTATGATAATTGCACAAAATTTATTGATTTATCTGCAATGAAAATTTATGACCAATATCAAGAATATTATTCAGATAGTGATAATAACAAAATTCTTTTGAATGATTGTCAAAAGGATTATGATAAAAGTTTCAAATTAGAAGAAAACTTCAATAAGTGTCCAATTAAACACGATTTTGAAAAAGGTTATTCTGTAGCTCAAAAAGAGATAGGATATGTGGATAGCATGGGAAATTACATTAAAGTATATGATTGTATGGAAGATGAAGATTATAAATATACTCATAATGTTACTTCCACCACTTGCTCCAATGTTGTTACTAATAATGAAGTACAAATCTTTACTCGTAAATATATTACAGTAGATGGAATTATAGAATATATTAGTGAATGTACTCCTGCAGAGGATAATGTTTCAATCAGTGATGAAATTTGTTCTGAAAATCCATATACTCATGATATGGTTGCTAAGCAGTCATATATTAATAGAACTTATTATTATATTAATAATTCCGGTAAAAGAGTTGATATATCAACTTGTATTAAATCCGGCGAGCCTTTTCCTCACTTAGAAGATACAAGTGTTTGTGATCATGAAGATGATGACAATACAAAGCAAACTACAATATATTCTAAGACATTTATAGAAGTAAATGGTTCTAAAGAATATATTGGGGAATGCAAACAAATGTCCGTTAAAGTTCCATACACTGAAATAGGTTATAAATGGGAAAATGAGTTCTCAACATCTTCTACCGCTATATCTGTTGGAAATAGTGGCGACAATGTTTATATTGGATCAAAAGAGGGAGTTGAAAATACCGCAAAAGACCCATTTGGCCAAACGACAATTATTAATAAATATGATATTTCAACATATTCAACAACCGGAAAATGTGATGGTTGGAATTCCGCTTCTTATAATGGAGTTGCGATAGATCTGAATCTTAGTAGTCGCACTAGTGTAGTTTTTAATAATTATGTAGAGAATAGAGCCTCTAGTGATGTTTGTTATTGGTATTGTCAATACCGAGTAACATACCCTACTTCAAAGTGTGGTTATACTCCATCTAGGATATGTAAAACTAATATTGTTTATTATCAAAGATGTACTGACCACAAATGCCCATTAACTAAAGTTGTTAAATTCCCAATCTATAGAAGAAGTGATGGCTCAGAATTTGTTGATAAATCAATCAATAAGGAAGTTAAATATATTTGTGGAAATAGCAGTGTTTTGAATGGTACAGAGGTTTATTATGATAATTAACAAAATTAATTAAAGGAATATTGAATAATGACGATTAATATTGTTGATATTAATTTAGAAATACTCAAGCCATACCTATTGAATGTCAGTTATACTGATCTTTCTATAAATGAAGAGGGTTATATATGGTGCAAGAGCTTTTGCGGTGAATGGAAAAAACTTGAAGATAAAAAAATAACTAAAATATATCTTCAAGGATTATTCAGATTGATTGCAATAGAATGTAATAAAGAAATAGACGATATTGATAATTTTAGAGAGAATTTAGATATAAACCTCAATGGTGAAATTCACAGAGCCAATATTATTTTTGGAAAGTCTAAGAAAACAGGTTTTGGAATTACTATCAGACTAAAGCGAAATCGCAAAATTTCATTAGACGATTTTGTAATAAAAGAAGATGATAAAAAAAAGATTATTCAACATGTGCAAGATAAAAAAAATATACTTATCTCTGGCGGAATAGGAACTGGTAAAACAACATTTCTAAATTCGCTATTGAAATATGTTAAGGATAAGGAAAATAAGAGAATAATAACAGTAGAAAATGCCTCTGAAATTAATTTAAGTGAGTTTCCGAATAATTATCCATTCATTTATGAAGCGGAATCGGAAGAATATGTATTTGAAGTGTTTAATGACTGTTTAAGGTCATCTCCCGATATATTAATATTAGGGGAAATTAGAAAGGAAAATGCAAAAGTATTTTTGAATTTTATTAATTCTGGCCATGATGGTACATTCTCTACAGTGCATGCTAGCAGTCCTCGTAGAGCCTTAATGACAATAGCCAATTATATAACTTCTCAACATCAGAATGAAAAGAAAGAATCAATAAAAGACGAGTTGGAATTGGGGCTTTCTTGTGTTATTCAACTGCAAAAAACTTATGAAAATGGTAAACCTCAAGTAATGGTTTCTGATGTGGCATATTTTGGAGATTAGTTTATGAAAATACTAATTTATTTTATAATAAGTTTTATTATAAGTCATATAATAATAACCTTATTATCTTATATATTATTCTTTGATACTTTTAATCTTGCTGCACCTTTTTTGATGGTGCAAGATTTCTTAAGGCCGATAAAATCTATAATTTTACACAATGATTTTAATAAAGGTTCACTTTTTAAATATTCTGCACATTTTACTTATTTATACACTGCATTAATTGCTATGCCTGTTTTTTTCAGTGGTTTATCTGCAAATAATAATAAAGGAAAATATGGATATGCAAAATTTGCTAAGAGTAGAATAGCAATAAAAAGAATGGGTTTGTTATTTGGTAGAGGTGTTGTGTTGGGAGGACTTAAGAATAATAAATTATTATCTATTTTATTTAAAAAGAAGACCTATGATCTTATTACTTATAATGAGGCTTTATCTACTATATTGATTGCACCAACTGGAGGCGGTAAAACAGCAGGCTTTATTATTCCAACATTACTTAATTGTGATAATTCTATAATTGCTTTTGATATTAAAGGCGAGTTATATGACAATACCGCAGAATATAGAAAATTACTTGGCCAAGAAATATTAACTTTAGATTTTGGCAATCCAAAACAAAGTATTAAATATAATCCTTTTGCCACCAACGAACTTCCAGACAAAAGAAGATGGACTTCTTATGTCGGAAATATTACAAATATTTTATTTACAGACGCTGACACTAAATCTAATCATAGTTATTTTTTAAACACGGCTAAAGACTTATTCAAGGCAATAATTTTATATTTTCTACAAAAAGATGGGTATGCAACTATACCACAAGCTAAAAGCTTTTTAGTAGAAGATGTAAATATTATTGATAACTTAAAAAAGATTTTAGAAGAAGTTAAAGAAAAAATAGAAGTGGCTGAAGAGGAAGACGATAAAAGAATATACAAACATATTATAGAAGAAATTACCTCTGCTTTACAAGTAGCCTCTGCAAATGATCAATTTATGGGAATTGCTGGAACATATAAAACACAATTAAGTCTTTATAGTGATTTTGATGTGCAAGATGTTATTAATTGCAAAGAGTCCACTATAACATCTTCCTATTTAAGAAAAAATAAAGTAACTCTGTATATTAAAATACAAACTATTGATATGAAGAGATTAAGTCCAATTCTTACACTTTTTATAGAAAATATGACTAAAAATTTAGTCTCAGAATCACTAGAAGATTCAGACAATAATATTACATATATTTTAGATGAGTTCGCCAATATTGGCAAATTACCGGAATTGATAAGAATTACATCTCTTTCACGAGGTTATAGATTAAATCAAATATTTGTAATACAAGCTCTTTCTCAATTAGATGGGATTTATTCGCAATCAGAGAAAGAAAGCTTATTAGCAAATACGGCATATAAAATTATTCTTTGTCAAAATGATATTAAGACTGCAACAGCAATTAGCGATATTATAGGAAATAAAACGGAAAACAGAATATCAAAAAGTTCCTCAAATAATAAATTTAAAAAAGATAAATCAATTTCTGAATCACAAGAGGGGATTAAACTTGTTACTCCTCAAGATATATTAAATTTAGAAAAGGATAAATGTTTAATTTTAGTACAAAGATATTGCGCTCAAGTTATAAAAGCGGATATTCCTTGGTATTTCAAATAAAATTAAAGCTTTGAACTTAGTTTCGTTGGTATAGACTTATTCTCCTCAGGCTTTAATCCATCAACTTGCTTTGCAACTTCATTCTTGACAATTTCTTTACTTTCCACTTTCTCTAAATTCTTGAAATTGGTTAATCCTTGTGCTATTTGCTCTTCTACTTGTTTTATTTTATCCTCTATATCTTTGTTGCAAATTGATTTGTATGTGATGGAATTATTATATTCAACCTTTTTAACTCCCCAAGGCTCATAATAATTCTTTTGAGAATTTTTAACATAACCAACTTCACCATACCACTGAATCTCGTTTTCTTTTCTATGTCCGAATTTTATTATTTCTCCGGGATTTGCAAAAGCATTTGCTATTGCGGTTTCTAGTCCTACTGGGCTTATTTTAGTTTCTTCTCTTACAAAGTTTGCAAACTTGTGTTGAATTTCGTAATCAGTCAGTATCTCTGGCTGATAATAGTTTTGTTTTTTAGGCTTGGATTTATTTTCTATCTTAGTTTCTATAATTTGGTCAATATTTTCTACAGGCTTTTTTGCACTTACGAAAGAATATCTAATATTCCTATCCTTAAATATTGGTTCCATTGTTTCAAATAAATGTTTATTTGTTTCTTTTAGATTGTCCAAAGAATGATCAAGAACTTGCAATATGTCTTTTTTGTTATCCTTGCTGGTAATATCACTTTTTATCATTCTAAGAACATTAATTTCATTCTTAACACTTTCTGAAGTTTTAAGAGATTTAGATTCTTTATTATTGGGTTTATATTCATTTCTTATAGAAGTAAGTATAAATCCATTAATATCTTTAATCTCTGACTTTTCTTGAGCTTGTTTAACAGATACTAAGGCTTTTTCTATAGTATTTATACCTTTTTGTTTAAGAAGAGGTTTAATGACATTAATAATAGTCATATCTTTGACCTCTAACTGCGACAAATAATCTTTTATTTTAATAATATTAACCTGTTCTTCTATTTTAGTAGATAATGTTGACTTATAATTATAAGCATTAAATTCCTCTTCTTGACCTTTGTTTAGCTTACTCTGATACCAGCTACTTTTATTGGCTAAAGTCTCTTCTCCTTTTATAATCTTCTCTAAAGCTATTTTACTTTCTAGCCTAGAGGATATATCTCTTTGAATGCCTATTTCAGCCAACTTATCATTATATTTTTTCATTAACTTGTTTAAATCTTTCTTATATAGAGTAAGATTTTGACCAAAATTATTTCTCTTTTTAATTATTACATGGAAATGATCATTATCAGAATCATAATGAGGAGCATAACAATATTCAAAACCTCTTGTAGCGAATGTTTCTTTTAGAAACTGCTTAGTCACTGTCATAACCTTTTCTTTATCTTCTTTCCCTCCGATAGAAAAGGTTATTTGCCTAGATATAACATCTCCTACTTTACGATGTTTATCGTCATTCCATTTCTGTGCTAATTCCTGTATCTCTTCTCTAGTATTTATAATTTTATCATTATGATCATAAAGAAATGTATATTGATTTTTAATTCTTAGCTCTTCACTTTCTTCTTTCTTTTCAAGTCTAGAGATGTATAAAAATTGTTTAACTTGTTTAAATGTTGTTAAAGGAGCTGTATTTTTATGAGCTACTTTAATTATTAACTTTTTAAGATTGTTTTTATCTAGCCCTATATCTTTATTAAAATCGCCAGATGTATTTTTATCATTCTCTGGTTTTATAAATATTCCCTTAGTTTTATTTAAAGTAAGAATAGGAAATGGAAATAAAGATTGTGTTCTTTCTAAAGAAGCATTACGAACTGGCTTTGATAGTTTTTTACTTTCTATCAACTCTTCCTCGCCAAAAAGACCTCTATTTCTTGTCATAATCTGATAGTTTGTTTATTAAGTCGTTTTCCATGCTTTTTAGAATATTAAGAACATTCCTTATATCGTCTAATTGCTCTTTTTTGCATTTATCAATCATTAGTAAATCTTCTATTTTGGAAATGTCATTATCCAATAATTTAAGATGTTCTAAATTAAAATAATGGGAAATTTGATTAATGTTTGTTCCTATCTGTTGTAGCTCATAGGCAATATTTGAGAATACTTCTATTTCTTGCGGAGTAATTATTTTAATTTCTTTATTATTACTTTGCTCAATAATACTTCTTATATATGGAGATAATTTTATTTTATTTTTAGCACAAAATCTATCTAATTTTGTTTTAATTTCCTCAGAAACTCTAACTTTTAAATTTGCTTTTTTTACCATTTTTTTACCTTTTTTAAAGAGGAAAATTTAAAAGATTTTATCCTCATAAATTACTTTTGAATTAAAATTTTATTTAATTTTTATTAAAATTATTTTCAAATTTTAATTCAAATTTTATACTTTTTTTGAGTCAATTTAACTCAAAAACTTTTATGTCGTCAGACATAAATTAACGATTATTTTTAAAAAAATAATCCAAACTTTAACTAAAAGTTAAAGCAGGCAAAATTTCCAATTTTGGATAAATGTGGAACATTTGTCTATCCTGCCAGTCTTACTTTATAACTTATTATTTTATAATACAAGTTAAATTTTTATGAATCTTTTTACAACTATTTTTTAGAGTTTTTTTGAAAGGAAAAAGTATTTTTTAAACTTAAATAAAAATAATAAGTGTGATTTTTTTATACTTATCTTAAATTATTTTAAATAGAATTTTAGATTATTTTGAAAATAAAAAGTGAAAGTTCTTTTTGTTTCTTTTTCTTTTTAAGAATAAGAAAAAGTCAAAATAAGAAATATTAAAAAAGATATTTTTAGAAAAGTAAATTTATAAAAAATATTGGTTATAAAAACACCTAAAAATTATTAGATGTTTTTATAATTATTTTATAACTAAGTAAAAAATATTAAATTTATATTTATTTTTTATTCAATTAATTTCTCACCATATTTTAAAATTAAGTTAGTAGTCTTTATTATATTTCTGCTGATTTCCTCTTTTTTACTAACTTCAACATTTTTTAAATAACTTTGTATATATCCTCTGCTCTCTTCAAGTTTTTCTGTTTTATTTAAAATACTAGACACTAGATAAGCTGTTCCCTCTGCTTCTACTTCTTTCTGACTATGTTTATTATTATCATTTGGATTATGTTCAAGTAAAATGTGTGCTACTTCGTGTATAACAGTTTTAAAACAATCTATATTTAACGGATTAATTGCGATTTGTTTTTTAGATACTGTTGCATATCCTTGAACATTGCCATTGAATTCTTGAAAGTCTACTTTTTCAATACCTGCATTTTTAAGTAAAGCCTCTATTGAAAATGTCATATTGTTAGTTTTTATTTCTTCAAAAAACTTTTGCTCTTCTTGTTTTTGTTCGTCAGTTCTGTTTGCAATAAGTTCTGTTTGTGATAATAAAAACCAATGCTTTTGAAAAATAAAAGTTATTTTAAAATCTTCAGTTTTTTTGTTGTCTTCCTTATTATTTTTCTTGTTATCTTTTGTATTATCTTCTTTGCTAATTTCTTTTATACTATCATCAACATCATTTTCAGATAATTCATTGTCCGCAATTTCTTTGATTTTTCTTTTTACCGGCATTAATAAAGTGATTGCTTTCTCACCTTTTTTAATCTTTCTACCCATCTTTTGCCAACCTGTAAAGCAATTCAGTGGCTCTGGTTTATTAACTTGAGAAAAAGCAATAAAACAGTTTAATTTGCTGTAGTTATGGAACATAGAAAAGCAACTTGCAATTTTGCCCTCTTTTGTAAATGCTTCCTCAAGTAATTCATTATAGTTTATTTTTTTAATTGTGTTCATCATGATTGTTTCCTTTTTATTGTGTGAGACACAACATTTTTTATGTTGTATCTCTATTGATTATTAAGCGGTTAAAAGCATTTCAAAGCCATTTGCTGATATTTCATTTTGAAATGTTTCAACATCTTCTTTATTAAAAATACATTCATGTAAAACCCATAAATGACTAGCCATAGAATTTACATCATATTCTACAACATCATCTAAATTTTCTATTTTGTTTTCAATTTCTTCAATCTTTATAGCTTCAATTTCTATTTCATTTTTAAGGTCATTAAGTCTATTTAGTAGCTCTTCTTTTATATTATTTACTATCTGTCTATAAGTGAAATAAATAAAATCATTGGGGTCTTTAACATCTTCAACATTGACATCATCAGCTTGTAAATCAAAATCTTTTAACTTCTTAACCGCGAAATACCAATCGCCACTACAACCACCAACTACATTTGATAAAATATCAAGTAATTGATTGCTTTTGTTTTCACTATCAAATAATTGTTCATTTAAATTTGATATTTCTATATTTTCATTTTTTACATTTGTGTTTAACATTTTCAAACTCACTTTTTTATTATTAAAATTACTTTTGAATGAATACCTAACTAAAAAAACCTAAGTCTTCCCTTAATTAAGTTTCGCATTCAACTTCTGCCTAACGGCGAGTGAGAAAAATGGAAAACTCTTAATGAAATAAGTTCTGAAAGAACGAAATTGAGTTTAGAGTTGCTATTTTGTGGTTATTTTAAAAATTGTCAATTTAGGTGGAGGTTTGCCGAGAATTTATTTAATTTTATAGAAAATCTTTTAAAAATGTGATGAAAAGCAATATAGACATTATATCATATTTTTAATTAGATTTTGTAAAATTAAATAAATTGTCTAAAACCCACAGCCACAACAACACGGGAACAACGACCATATTTAACAAGAATACTGCGACTAGTCAGTATTCATAGTTAAATAGAGAGTTGTGAATGGAGCGGGCAGTTGCGGGAC
>JAQTXT010000149.1 GCA_028688645.1 Rickettsiales bacterium | reverse complement strand
GAAAATTGTTGAGTCAAACAAAAGCAAATCATCATTTAAAGACTCTTCTTTTGATGTATCAAAAATAGTCAAACAATAGTAACTTCAAGAGGATGAGTAAACCAAATAACTTATCAGTGCAATTAAAGAAAGCCAAAATTAAGAGTCTTAATCAGCTCAAAAATCTAATTCTAAACTGGAATAAGAAAATAAAGATACCCAAAATAGCAATGTTCAGTCAACATAAAATTAAAAAATATAAAATAATTAAAATTAGCCTCAATAAGAAGAAAGTTAAGATGATGATAACATGTGTCTTTTACATCAAAAGCCCTTAGAAATCGTATGTGTTGTTGATCTTTAGAAAATTTGTGCAAAATGTGCAATTTTTGGTAAGCATAAAGGTCATGATTTTAAAAGCATCGAGGAGATTGAAAAATAGAACAATTAATTTTACCATGGGCTTTTAGCTGTATATGACTAAAAAACAGTAATTATTCTTTTATTTAGGAAATTTTGAATCGTGTAGAGAAAAAATAAACAAAAGTTGATATTTTAGCCATTCTAAATGCAAACAAATAAGCAATGTCCAAACAAATTAGAGACAGATTCAAAAAGTTAATTGATGTCATAAGATCATAAGAGAAAAAGGCTTTGAATAAGTTGTAGAAAATTTGTCAAAAAATTGAAAAGGACGTCGATGATTTATACAATATTGATGTTTCTTTAGTTTAGAAATATGAATAATGGTAAAAATTATCATTCTAAAAGCTTCAAATAATTGAAAAAGGATCATTTTAAGAAAAACTTTAGTTGTTACTTGTTGATCAATCAAAAAAAGATAAAAATATCATTCTTCAAGGTAGAGATCTAATTGATAACATTAAAAATTAAGAGGATTCGATAATTAACAAAGCTTAAGTATTGTTAACTAATTTTAACATGAAAACCAATGATAAGATTTTTGAATTTACTGAAAATTTTGTCGAAATTTATGACAAACCTTCTGAAGTATTAAAATCTTAAAAAACTACAAAAAGTGAACCTAAAATAGAAAATTCTAAATACAACGAGAATTTGATTGATAATTCTGGCAAAAAGAATTCTTAAGATGATTTGCTCTAAATTTAATAGCACATCCAAGATAAGGTTCAAGAAATCAAACCAGAGTATCAAGAGCTTAATGTTCACAGCAATAAAAATTTATAAATCAATAGACATTAAGAGCCAAAGTATACAGCTAATTTTGAGGAAAAAGTATTCCAAGAAAAATCGATGATTCGTCATTAAATGAGGAAAAATACTTAACCTTTACCTCATGAAAAGAAAGTTAGTGTCTTTGCTCAAGAAAGTGGTTTTCATCAAAGCACATTGAAATAAGACAGCTTTATTTCTGAAAAAGCAGTGAGACCAACTAAAAAGAAACTTAAAAGTATAAAAGTGCCTTAAAAATATGAAAAAGTTTTGGAGTCTTTATTCACTGACAGTGTGTAGACTTTAGACTTAACAAATGCTTAACTTGGAGACAATGTAATTTTACAAATTAGTGAGTTTATTCCCGGAACTAAAATAAAGACGGTAAAATTTATTCGAAACAAACTCACTGACGATTGCATTTTAAAAATGTTGCCTTATATTTCAAACGTAATAACACTCAATCTTTCACAAAATCTTCTGACTGAAAGGGTATTGGAAATTTTTATTGAACACAGATAAATGCTCCCAAAGGTCAAGAACATTATTCTGAGCTTGAATAAGATAATTTAGAGAAAGCACAAAGGAAAAATAGACGAACTTCGTAAGTTAGAGATCACTGTTTCTGTATGATTAATATTTTGAGTTTAAAGCAGATTTATTTGATTTATTAGTTAAAAATAATTGGATGAGAATGAATAATTGTAAGAAAATCACAATTTTTGCATGCTGACCATATCAACAGATTGGACTTCTTCCCAAGCTTCGATTGGTTCGAAAATGTCGTCAGTAAGAACTTTAGCATCTTCAATGACACATCCGATTTGGAGTTTTTGAATTCCGTAAGCAACATCGATTTTCTTTGGTTAGTTGTTCCAAACGACACCTTCAATTTGTCTTGCCAAGATTTTTTTGGCTAATTCATCAAGATTGGTTTCGGTATCTTCAACTTTAACATCGAAAACAACAATTGACTTGGCAATTGCTTTAACTTTTTCCTTCTTTGGTTGAGGTTTTGGCTTTGGCTTGGCAGCTTCAGCTGGAGCTGATTCTCCGAAAAGATCGTCTTCGTCTTCAACAACTTGCTTCTTTGGTTATTCTTTTTTAGCTTATTGTTGGACTGGCTTTCCAGTTTTTTCAATCCATTTTTTCAACAAATCGTTGGAGAAACTGTTGATGAAAAGATACCAGAAGTGAGTGTTAGGATATTTTCCAACTTCGGGAAGTTCTGAAATAAGTAAAAAAGTTACTGGCAAGATCAAAGAAGACTTGGGCATCGACGGCACCTGGAAGTCCTCCTTCAGAAAGGTAGGGGTGTGAGGCGAGGTGTGATTCGATTTGGTCAACGTTAGTAGCTGAGAAAGTCATCAACAAATTTGAGATATGATTATAAATGTAGAAATCTTTATTTATCTATAAATTAATGATCATCAAAATTTCTTTTTCATTTTTATCTAAATATCCTTTAATTGTAACTGTTTAAAATAAAATTACTCAAACAAACAAAAACTTTTCGTATTCAAGAAGCTATTATTGAAATCCCTAATTTGGTGCGATGAATTTTCTTTTCTTAATCACTAACTCGAAAGCTTAAGCGTACCGAAGTTTGTATTACTTCATTAGAAAGGCGATTACTAGTGAAGCGCTTCTTGAAACCCCCATTTGACAATGAATTAAAACGTTGTGCTATTTGAGACAGTCTCTTATGAATTGATGGCTTGATTCAAAATGAGGGGAGATTTTTTGATCAATTTTATCTTAAAGATCAATCCATTTGTGTTTGATTATTTTTAAGTGTTCAATTTTTTATTTTATTAAGTAACGCTTTATAGCTTTTTCATCTAAAATAGACAAAACTGCTGTAATTCTGTATCCATTTATTATGGGTTCTTTAAAAGTTCCTACTCCACCCAAAAAAAGATTTCCCTTATGCAATGGTATTGGATTAACAGTTGGATTTATATGATGAAAAGTGTTCAAAATATGATTACATTGCGTGACTTTGATTCCAAACATATCCTCAATGGATCTCTAACCTTACATTTTCATTATTTAAATTTGGCAATAGAAATTTAGATTATATACGGGATGAAAAAGATAAAATTAGAAGGAATGAAAAGTAAATAGAACATTAAATAACAATATCTATCATGCTTTGACTTTGAATGCGCTTCCTTCGGTTAATCTGCATTTTCCTCCTGATGGTTTGGCGAGGATGTTCTTACAATTGTTACATGCGATGACTGATTGGGCGTGGCTGAAGACAACTGAGGTTTCGTTGCATCCTCCGCATTT
>JAQTXT010000025.1 GCA_028688645.1 Rickettsiales bacterium | reverse complement strand
ACTCCGAAATCACCACCGCCAGTGACCCCGAAAACAACACCACTAGTGATAGCGAAAACACCATGACATATAATAAGAACAAAATAAGTAAGAACAAAGAAGTAAGAACAAATAAAGAAAAAATACTAAAAGAAGATTTTGAAAATCAAAAAACTGAAAATTCAACAATTTCAAAATACTCAAAAAAACAACTTCAACAATCTGATCCACTATATTCACAATTCACAGAAATAGCCAACAGAATCAAACAACTTATAGAAACACAAAAGAGAATAAACATAACAAATAGCCAATTATCTAATTGGACAACAGAAATAAGTAAACTTTATAAAACTTTAGAATCCGCAAGGGGAAGTGAAAATGCAATATATAGCATGTTTCTAATCATAAACACTCTTAATGCAGACATTCACTATGAAGACAAATACAAACCTGTCATAGAAAGTGGAAAGAGTTTTAGAGAAAAGTTCATCAAAATTGAAGACTACTATAAACGGAGACAAATGCAGTATATGAAACAGAAACGAGATGAAGATTGCGATGATTTAATCATATAAAAAGCAACAAAACAAGCAATATGAAAAAACAAAAAATAAGAAATAAAAAAAATAATAAAATTTAAAGGAAAACAACATGCAGAATAAAAATACCGAAGAACAAATAATCAAAGAAAAAAAGTCAACTCCACTTCTAATTTGTGATGAAACTAAAAACCAAACTGAAACAGATGACAAACTTCAAACTGAACAAGACCTTTCAAAATACAATGACATATTAAAGAACTACCCAAAGACTAAAACCTACATAACTCAAATATACCTAATCTACCCAATATCAAAGAAAGCTATAGAAAAATTCATAAATGCCAGAATCACAATAGAACACCACTTCAAAGACATTTATCAAGAAAATATAATCTACGGAATAAATCAATGCTTCCGCTTTAATAAGTCAAGACCTAGTCCTGCACAAGTTATAGCTATGATTACTGGAGATACTGTAGCGGAATTAAAACATAAAGAGATGGATAAACACAAAAATGAGAAAAGTGAAGTAGAAAAGTACAAAGAAGCAAAAGAAAAATATCAAAACTTAAGAGATGAAGCCTTAAAACAATACTTTGGAGAAAACAAAGAGAATCCGAACATAAATCCAATAAGACAAAAATTTAAAACTGAATCTCAATTACATCAATTCATATATCCAACACCAATAGAAATACTTGATGAAATCATGACAGACTTTATATCAATTCAAGCGCACATACTTTCATTTGGAATGGCAAGACTTAATGGTTGCGGAATAGGAATAACAAATCATCTTTCAAAAATATCCACAAAGTCAAATGAGCAAACAACGAGATTACTTGATGATTGCTTTACTATGTATCTACGAAGCAAACCATTCAGAGATCAAGTCATTAAATCTGGAATAGTTAGAACAGAAACACCCGAGAAATTCATAAACTATATAGAAGATTTAATCATGAAGCATGAAAGGTATGAGAGAAACAGCGAGAGATAATGAAGCAAAATAAAGAAATAAAATAAAAACCGAAAATAAGGAAAATCATGACAAAAAAGAGAAACAAATCATCAAAAAGTATTTATACTTATAAGGAAGACAGAGTTATTTATGAAAGCAAAAGCGATAGCGACAACAAAACAGGTAAAACTAATCCGAATACTAGACAACCCATCAAACGAAAACCAAACGACTTATACAAGCTTTATGAGAAAGAAATTATAAACCAATCACAATATGCTTCTGGAGAAAGACTTTTACTTGATTATGAAATAAGTTTTAGAAATAAATGTTCTACAAATATTATTGATGAAGTAAAAATACAAAAGTCTACAAAGATGAATAATGAATTTCATTTAATTCAAAATTTAGATGCTTGGGATAGATATAACAAAGCAATATCATCTATTACAGATTTAAATACAAGGGAAGTTGTTAGAGAATTTATAATAGAGGGTAAAGGATTAACTGAAATTGATGCTGAATTAAAAAAGAGAGGTGTAGCAGAGGTTAGATTGTGTTATGGATTAAAAGAAATAGCTAGATATTATAAAAAGCTAAAAATTGTATTTAAAAATTAACATTTTATCATAAGTACAGCTTTTAAAATAAAAAAAGTAATAAATATGATATCTAGAAGACTTAAAATTTCAAAAGAAGATAGAAAAAGACTTGTTGATTACTTGGAAAGTAATCCGCCAATTTTAATGGAGCAATTTTTAAAAGAAATAAACCTCCCAAAACAAATGGATAGAATCCTTTATTACAGATTTTTAAAGCGAAATCATATAAAAGTTGTTCAAGACAAACTGAGATTAACACAAGATATAGTTTCAGATAGAACTACACAGGGTTTGGCTATAGTTCTAAAATATGTTAAGGCTAAAAATGTAGATATAACAGTTAAGTTATACGACAAATTACAATGAATTTACAATGTTTTATTCTTGATTATCTTGTCTAAACATTATATTTACTTTGTCATGTATATTAAATAAAAATAAATCAATGAAATTAAAAAAAATAATAATAGAAAATTATAAAATTTTTGAAACCAAACAGGAAATAGAATTCAATAATTTGAATTTAATTATTGGAAAAAACGATATAGGTAAGTCTACAATATTGGAAGCTTTAAATATATTTTTTAATGGAAACTCCAAACTAAGTGAAGATGATGTAAACAAAAAATCTTTTGCTTCTGGAAAAAATGAGATATTAATTGAATGTATATTTGATAATATTGACAAGAATCAAGAAATTATTATAGATTCCGATGCTAAAACAACTTTTAAAAAAGATTTTTTACTCAATAAAAATGGAGAATTGCAGATTAAAAAGATTTATTCTTCTCCATATAAAAATGCAACAAGCGTAAAAACATCTTTAATAAGTAATTATCCTCAAGAAGAGAAAGTAATTGAACTTATTAGTAAAAAAAATTCAGATTTAAAGAAAATTGCTAAGGAATTAAATATTAATTTACAAAATGCAAATG
Source organism: Rickettsiales bacterium (assembly GCA_028688645.1). Taxonomy (GTDB): domain Bacteria; phylum Pseudomonadota; class Alphaproteobacteria; order Rickettsiales; family UBA1997; genus CALXSC01. The sequence goes on along the minus strand of JAQTXT010000025.1, from coordinate 11,370 downwards.
TCAATCATTTAATAAGAGAAGATATATTTAATTATTATGATATATATAAAAATGACTATAATAACTTAAAAGAAACAGAAATATTTTTAGAAGGAAAAGAAGACGATAAAAAGATTAAAGATCAATTGGAAATTTTATTGCCAAAATATAACTTATTCGTAGCTGACAGAGAAATAAATTCTAGTGATGAAGGAGCAAAAGATGCTATGAGGTTGGCTATACAAGATAGTATTAAAAATTATGAAAGAGAATTAGAAGTATTGAAAAATAATATCAAATTAGAGACACAAAAAATTGCTGAAAATGTTATCAAAATAACAAAAGAAACTTTTTCAGAATTACTAGATGATAATGAAACTATAAATACTCAAATTGAAGAAATTAAAAAAATAGACTCAATATTTGATATAAAACTTGAAAATGATTACGGTGTTAATTTTAATAAAAGAGGCTCTGGTATAAAAAGATTATTGTTAATTGGTTTCTTTATAAGAAAGTCTCAAGAAAAAAATAAAGATAATCAAATATATGCCTTTGAAGAACCAGAATCTTTCCAAAATCCAGAAAATCAAAAAAAATTAATGGAAGCTTTTAAAAAAATGTCTGAAAACAACTATCAAATTATTTGTACAACACATAATCCACAGATAGCGTCATTTTTTGAAACACAAAATATAAAACTTTTAGAAAAAAATAATGAAGGAAAAATTAATATAATTTCATTTGGAGATTTTTCAGGATTAGAAAGCATAACAAAGAAATTATATAATACATTAGGATTTCTAGCTGAACCTTTAATTAATTTTGAAGACAAATTTAAAATTATATTATATTTAGAAGGAAAATATGACATTTGTGTATTTAAATCAATAATAAAAAAACTTTTTAAACAGCAAGATTTAATTGAAAAAATTCTATTTATTCCATGTGCTGGCAATAGTATTGACGACTGGTGTAAAGTTAATTATTTAAGAATTAATAGAAATAATAAAGATTTAAAAGAAATCGTTATTATTGATGGGGATAAATCAATTTTTAAATATGATAACATTGAAATAAAACAATTAAAGAAAAGAGAAATTGAAAATTATCTGCCAATAGAAAAAGTTATTACTGAAATTGAAGATATGGAAAAAATTAGAAGTTATATCAATAACAATAGAGAACATCTTCTTGGTAATGAACATAAGGAAAAAGAAGATATTTATAGCTGGATTGATATGGAAAAATTGTATAAAGAAAATCAAGATATTTTTAAAAAATATATAAATATGGATGAGTATGAAACCATTAATAACAAAAAAATTAGAGATTCTTTAGTAGCTAAAGAAGCAATTTGTGGATATTTCTTTAATAAACTTGAAAATGAAAATATAGACAATGAATTAAAAGAAATCATAGAATATCTAGAAAATCATTTAATATAATTTGACAAAAACTGAGAAAAAAGGTGGAGAGTTGAATTAATTTGCGATCGGAAGAAATTATTAATGACTTGTGGAAGTCTTGATATTGACAGTTTCTGTGTATTTAAACAACATAATATGAATTGCGAACTGTCAATCCTAATAAGTTTCTAATCAACTCTCCATTTACAATATTTGGAATGAATACTCACTATACCAAATATCTTGAGGAAAATATAATTAAAAAATTGCAAATTGTCAAGAAAAAAATACAGCTTATAGTTTATATGCAATTAGTTGTTAGTATTGAATAAAGTTCAAATCATTTAAAGAACCTTAAATAAAGGTTAATGCAAGAACATATAAAAAACACTATATTTTCTTAATGAAAATTAAATAAATAAGACTAGCATTATTTCATGGTATGTATTATAATGTTGCAGTTTAAAATAATAATTAGCTAATAAATATAAAGGATTGTAGTAGAAAATGCTTGGCACTGATGATAATTATACAGCGATCAACTTGAAATTTAATTATTTAAACTTAGAAAAATATCTTTTAAAATTATATGAAAATGGAATTTCCGATATTAATATATTTTTATTGATTAGCCTTGAAAAATACTATTATGAAGGTGAAAACTTAAAAAAAATAATAGTTGATTTAGCCAAATTATCACAAAATTTAATAATTAACATAAACGGACAAAATATTAAATTCAAAGTTAATAAAATTAGCTTTGATGTTGGCGGTGTTTTAAATAGACATAGATGGATATATAGATACAATGAAGAATACATGCTGGCTCATAATCTAAAAGATGAGATAGACATTCCAGAAAATATAAAAAGCGAAATTCAAATTAAAGCATATAATAAAGGCAAACAACAAGGGTTTGATTGGTTTAGAGAACATACTATAGATGCTTTAAATCTTATATTGCCGAATAGTAATCAATTAGCTAAAAATTTTAAATTAACTGACGGAATTACAGAGATATTTGTAGGAAACAATGAAATTCCGAGAATAGAATATATTTGCTATGAATATTGGTTAAAGCATCCAAAATATAAAACAGTTGAAAAAGCTTTAAATGAAATTAGAAATTTGCCAGACTCAGTAATTGAAAGAACTTATAATCATGAAGTTGAATACTACATAGAAAGATTAGAAAACAGAGGGGAAATGGAAGAAATATCAAAATTCCCAGAAATGTTTAAAAAATATAGTAAAAATTATTTAGTTGACGAAACAGTTGAGCATGTTCTGATGCAACAAGAAAAAGAAAATAATTTAGAATTTTATTGTTTTGGAAAAGCACCAATGCATAATGCTATATTCTCTTGTAGAAAAGCAAAGAATAATCCTATAATACAAAAATATGTTAAAAATGAACTATCTTGTATAGATAGGTTAAACAGAATAACTCTCAGAGATAAGGATTAATTGCAAAAAGTTACGACTGATTTTATCTTTAGTGAAATATTTTATCCTCATTTTTCTTAATTAACTTAAGAAAATCATTTATAAGATTATTGTTTGCAGTATTCTTTAAGTTAAAACAATAAATATTTCTTTCTGGCATAGTCCATTTAGCACTTTTAAATACAAAATCTTTTTTTTCTTCACTATTAAAATATATATCGTTCATTAGAGATATGCAAACGCCATCTTTTATCATTTCTTTTAATAAGGTCATTGTACCATATTCAGTGTATATCGGATCTTTCAAGTTGAACTCATCTATAAACTGTTTAAAAGCCATTGTAAAAACACCTTCTTTAAACACTCCAAAAGGATAGCTAGCAATTTCTTTTCTCGTGATATCTTTTTCATCTTTTTTGGCTAGTGGGTGATTTGGGTGCATAGTCCAAAAACTTGTAAAATTGGAAATCTTAGTTTTATTTAATTCTACTGGTGCTTTTTCATTAGTACCTGTAGAATAAAAAGCTAATTCTGCTCTCCTATTTATCAATCTTTGAAAAGCCTCATCTTTAGATATATTTAATAAACCAAATTCAACATTTGGATTCTGTTCTTTAAACTCTAAAATAAATGGCCACATTTTTTCTAATGCTTCACCCAAAGATGCTATTCTTAAATAATTTTTATTCTTTTCCGCTATAACCTTTGAATAATCAATGAATAAACTATCTATGCCCTGTAATTTTAAAACAGCATCTTCATAAAAAACTCGTCCCTCTTCTGTTAATCTTAGTCTTTTAAGTTTTGATCTATCAAATAAAGGTATTTTTATATCTCTTTCTAATGCTGATATTTGTCTGCTTATTGTGGCAGCTTCAAGTCCTGTAGCCCTTGCCGCATTAGCTATTGAACTACCATTCTGTACTGTAGCACAAAAACCTCTAAGTTGGTTTAACCTATCTTTTTTATAATAAAAATCTTTCTCTCTAACCATAACATACACTCATAACAATGATAAAATACATAACATACATATTATTCCCTACAATTTAAAAATCAACCATATATCTTTAAAATTGTGGATAACAATACAATTAATATGAATTGTAAAAATTATAAAACAACTAAAATAGATAAAGATAACAATAGTTATTTCTTATCAATCACTGACAATAACACTGGTGTTATTGAAGAAATATACTTAAATGATTTAGAATTTAAAATTCTAAATATAGCAGTACAGCATAACAGAGGCATGATTAATTTATTAAGTAATGTAGAAACAATCTACGGTTTGTTTAATAAAGGATTGATAACTATTACAAAAGATAATCTAGCAGTTCCGTGTGTGAGTGATGAAATAGCCTACTTGTTAAATCCTAAAACTACAGCTGACTTCTCGGAAAATCCTTTTGAAGAAGAGAATAGACCAAATGGTTTTTTCAAAATATTTGGAAATAAAAGTATTTGTTTTTGTTGCTTATAGTTGGCTGACTGTTTTGTTGTTTGTAATGATTGATTGTGAGTAAGTTGTTTGATGTTGTTGTGATGAAGTGTTGTTTTAAATTGTAAGAATTAAATGAATAAATAAGTCAATGAAGTAAAAAGATGAAGTGATTTAAAGAGATAGAGCATATATATGAATGCGAGATTAGTTATATGCTCTTAGTTGAGGTAAATGATTTAATTATGTGCGAGTAATTGATTATTTACCTTGACCGCCAAGACATTTTTTTTGGATTAAGTATCAGTGTCTTGGCGAAAAACAACCCTAGCAATATTTATGCTAGAAAAAGTGGGTGGTACTACTACTATCACCCACCGAATTATAGCATAAATATATTTCAATTCAAGTAGATAATTATACTTGAAAAACAAAAGGGAATACGGAGGCATGGTGGAGAGCTGTAATCGTGTGGAGGCATACGATTATATTTTGCGATCGGAAAAGTTGGGTGGAGATGAAGCTGAGATGATGGTTGGGTGGTTTAAAAAACGGAGGCACTATTTTTTAATTTAATATTTTTCCATAAAGGCACTTTAGAAATAAAGTGCCTTGTTTTGTATATAAAATATTTTTTAAAATTATTAAAAAAAAGAGTTCCATAATAAACATTTTAGTTTTAGTATAAAAATATGATTGATTATTGTGTCTGGAGAATAACAACAGATCGCTTTAATTTCTGATTATTTAATATTTTCTTTTAATCTTTTTAATTCTTTTAAATCTCTTTCATTATGATAAACAATGAAATCATAAGCAAACAAATCATAAATAATGAAATCAACTATCTTGATTTATTTTCTGGTATAGGTGGATTTGCAAAAGGTATAATACAAGCAGGAATAAAACTAAATAATCATTATTACTCTGAAATAGATAAGAACTGCATAAACATATATGAAAAACACTTTCCAAAATCAAAGGGACTTGGAAACATTAAAACAATCACAAAGGAAATTACAAATAGATTACCAAAGATTAATCTCATCTCGTTTGGTTTCCCTTGTCAAGATTTGTCAGTTGCAGGCAAAGGACTCGGTTTTCAAGGAAATAGAAGTTCTCTCTTCTTTGAAGCAATTAGACTTATTCAAGAATTGCAACCCTATTATTTTATCTTTGAGAATGTTAAAGGATTACTCCACCACCAACAAGGCAAAACCTTTGAAATCATATTGCAAGAAATTAGCAACATTGGGTATGATGGACAATGGCAACTTGTTAATAGTAGCTGGTTTCTACCCCAGAATAGAGAACGAATATACTTTGTCGGATATAATAGAACCACCATCAAAAGTCCACCCAAAATATTTCCTATCACAAAACCGAATAGATGCTCTCTTGAGATACAATCAAAGACAAATACAAAACAACAGAGGCTTCTCTGCGAAGTTTCACAAAATGACAGAAAAGATGAATTGCTTGAAAGTGGGCGGATCAGCAAAGGACGATTTAATACAAATAAAACAATAGAAAATAAAACAACAAATAAAAAATCAAATAAAACAAATCTAAAACAATTAATAGGTTCAATAAGTCAAAGTTATAGAGTATATGAAATAGACGGTAGCTCAGTAACACTAACTGCAAATACAGGCGGTGTGGGTGCAAAGACTGGATTATATGCTGTTGAGAAAGATGAAAACACAAATGAAGTAAATCAAAATCAACAAGAAGAGTCAAATAAACCAAACAATCAAACCATATCAAGCAAAGGCACTTATAACGGATACAATATAAGAAGACTAACTCCACTTGAATGTGAAAGGTTGCAAGGTTTCCCAGATGGCTGGACTGATGGAATTAGTGATACTCAAAGATATAAATGTTTAGGTAATGCGGTAACAGTTCCTGTAGTTAAAGAGATTATAAGAAGGTTATTCTCAATAGACTAAATCACCAATCATTAACTTTAAATTAATAACTTATAAACTTAAAGTAAATTAGTATGCTAGAACAACAAAAGGTTCAGCTAGAAGATAATCTAGTTAGGTATGATAAATATAGGTCATTATGGAGAGCTGTAGTCCTACAAGCACTATTAGATATAAAAACTAATAGCAATAATAACACAGCAAATCTTAATAGAACAAAGGCAATAGTTTGGATTAACCTAAATAAGAAAGACTTTTTAGATGTATGCCACAGAGCTGAACTCAATCCAAAACAAATATATGAAACTAAACTCAGAATATTAGAAAGGCAGAATAACATAAAAGCCAACAAGCAAAAAAGAAAATAAAAAAAGATATAAAAACCAATTAAACCCATCATGAAAATTGAAACCAAAAAACTCAAAGATCTCATACCATCAGAATATAATCCCAGAAAGGCAAGTAAACAACAAGAGAAAGCTCTTTCAGAAAGTCTTCAAAAGTATGGCTGTGTAGAGCCAATAATAGTCAATGAGAATCCAGATAGACAAAATATTATTATTGGTGGACACTTCAGAGTCAGAGAATTAATCAAACTACACATTGAAGAAGTAGAGTGTGTAATAGTAAACCTTAATCTTGAACAAGAAAGAGAATTAAATATAAGACTAAACTCTAATACTGGAGAATGGAACTTTGATCTACTGCTTTCAAATTTTAATATAAGTGATTTAGAGTCGTGGGGATTTAATGATGAACAATTAGATAAATTAGAGTTTAAAACTGAAGAGAATAAAGTTGATGAGATGGTTGATGATAGTGATACATTACCAGAGATACCAGTACAATCTAAAACTAAACTTGGAAATGTCTTCATACTAAATAGTAATGGTAATAATCACAGATTAATGTGTGGAGATACTACAGACCCAGAAACAGTAAAGATACTAATGGATAATAAAAAATCAGATTTAGTCATTACCGATCCACCATATAATGTAGCCTACGATAAAAGTAAAAACTTTGATAAAATCTTAAATGATGAAATGAGTAAAGAACAATTCTACGAGTTCTTATTCAAAGTATTTAAAAATTATAATGATATAGTTTTAAAAGACGGAGGTGCTATTTATGTCTTCCATAGCGACAGTGAGAGAATAAACTTCACTAAATCATTTATAGATACAGACTTTTACTTCAGTCAAATAATAGTTTGGGTAAAAAACCATTTCGTAATGGGTAGACAAGATTATCAAAACAAACATGAACCAATTCTCTATGGTTGGAAAAAAGGCAACGGTCATTACTTCATAGATAATAGAACAAACAGTTCTGTATTTGAAGATGAAATAGATTTAACAAAACTAAAGAAAGATGAATTATTAAAAATGTTGCAAGATATACTTCAAACAGATGATACAAAACCAACGACAGTAATTCATTGTGATAAACCAAACAAGAGTGATTTACATCCTACTATGAAACCTATAAAACTAATAGGTAAACTCATAATCAATAGCAGTAAAAGAAAAGACCTTATAGTAGACCTATTTGGCGGAAGTGGTTCAACACTGATTGCAAGTGAACAATTAGACAGACAATGCTATATGATGGAACTAGACCCACACTATTGTGATGTAATTATTGAAAGGTGGCAGAATTTAACAAAGCAAGAAGCAGTAAGAAGTGATGGAGTTAAATACAATGAGTTATAATTCACTAAAATCACCATGAATAAAATGAATAAAAAATGGCTAACAAAAAAAATCTCAGACCGATACGAAGCGAGAGTGAAGCGAGAGAAAAAGGTAAAAAAGGCGGAATTAAATCTGGAGAAAAGCGAAGAGAACAAAAGAAATTCAGAGAAATATTTGAAATGCTACTAAACAAGCAATCAACAAACGATAAAGGCGAAACAGCAACAATAAAAGAAGTGATAGCAATCAACACTGTAGCAAAAGCAGTAAAAGGTGATTTAAAAGCTGTAAATTTGATTAAAGACTTTTTAGAAGAGAATAAGAAAAACGATAAAGATTAAAACAAAAAAAGATAAACACCCATGCAAATAAACACAAACCAACTCAAACAATTTGGAAATAACCTCATCAGAATAAAAACCATCTCCTTCCCAGAGATTATGAATAGAGTTCTAAACACCACAGCATACAACATAAACAACAAACTAAAAAAAGAAACAATTCAAAATAAATTCATAAAAAGAAATAACTTCGCACCAATGAGCATACGATACACTAAAGCAATTGGTTACGATATGAATACCATGAATGCAATGGTAGGACAACTCACTAATGCAGGAACAAACAATACAAAGACCATACTTGAAGAGAATGAATTAGGACAAACAGTAAATGCTAAAACAAAACATACAACACTAGGATTAAAAAGCATAAGAACTGGAAACACATTTAATAAAACAATAAAAAAAGAAAACAGAATCTCAAACTTAAAACCTGCACCAGCAAGTCATATACTAAGGACATTCAGATTTGACACAGACCAAGAGACATTAGAACTAAGTAGAATAGCAATGCTTATAGCACATAGTAGAATAAAGACACTAGGTAGCAAGCCAGTCATAGCACACACAAAACAGAATAAAGTAGGAATATATAGAATAATATAACAAGGCAATAATAAGGAAGACAATCAAGTCCAAATAACAAAGTTATATTCATTCAACAACAAAAGCACTCACATCAAGAAAAGAGAGTGGCTCAAGCCAACATACGAAAGCGAACTAAAGAACATGAATAAAATCTACACACAAGTAGCACAGAATGTAATAGATAGTAATGCGAGAGCATTCAGCATAAAGATAAGAAACTATTAAAAAAGACAAATCAAAACAAATAAAAATAACAACAAACAAAGCAAACAACATGACTAACACACCACACCAACCAGCACTACACAATACACACACCACAGCACATCAAAGGTACTGTGCGACATTCAAATGCCTCGCGGTTAAATTTGGCGACCGCCCCTCATGCGCACTCCCTAGGTTATTTTTTAAGGAATAGATAATTGGATATTGTAAATACAACGATGGAAGCTACTAAAAAGACAAAGGTAAAAAAACGAAGGAATAGTTAAAGGAATAGTTCAAGAGATAGTGAAGGAATAGTTAAGAGGTAGCAAACTAACAAAGAGATAGTCAAAAATAGTCAAAACAAAAATAAAAAAATATTCAATACATCATTCAAATAAAGCAAATAAAACTTGTTATTAAACAATAATTTACCAATCTAGTAGTCTGTCTCTAAATAATATAGTTATTTAATAAAACATTATTATTTAAAGTGAACTTTTGTTGTTGCTGGTACTTTATCTATGTTTATAATTACAGACCATACCCATTAACAACAAATTCTCTTTCTTCAGCAATAATTATTTATTTTTTATATTATAGTAATTCTATTCTAACTCTTCTCTTATATTGTGATTTGTTTGAAAATCTTTTACAATTATTGTTGTTACGGGAACTTTTGAATATTGTTGAAATAAAATTCCATGTCCCAAACAAAGTCCTACATTAATATTTAAGTCGGTATTATTGTCATTAAGATATTTTGCTTGGCTAAGTGGATCACAAGATGGCGCAACTGAATTGTCATTAAAAATATCTCCAGTTTTCAAACCACTGACTTTACAATTCATAGCAAAAACTTCAAAATTCTCTTTTTTTAATATTTCGATTAATTTATCAGCATACTTTTGCATAGAAAAGCAATTTGCAACACCTATTCTTTTAAAATTTGAATTCTTAGCAAAATTAATTAATTCTTGTATTCTTGATTTATTTAATGAATTTTTTGTGATAGACATTACTTCTATATCTTCTTTTTTATATAATTTTTTTGTCATATTAATAGAATAATTGTTTTTAAATAAAAATTGTAAAATCAATTATTATAATTAAAATTGTTAACATCAACCAAATATTTGTTAAAATTTATAATTTAAGATTATTTACATAAAAAATATATGAAAAACAGAAAAATATTTAGATTTTTGTTATCATTGCTAGCTCTTACAATGATGATATTAGGTTGGAAATATCCATATCTTGGTCTTTTTGTATTATTTACAATAATTATAAATGTGATTATAGGATTTTTTGCTGGAAGATGGTCTTGTGGAAATTTATGTCCAAGGGGTGCATTTTATGATATTTTTTTGAATAAAATTACAAGAAATAAGGATACTCCAAAATTTTTAAAAAATATGTATTTCAGATATTCATTTTTTCTATTTTTTGCAGTATTTGTAAGCTATAGATTAAGTTTAAACATAACATCTTTCGAGCATATAGGAAGAGTTTTTTGGCTTTCTTGTGTTGTGACAACATTAATTGGTGTTATCGGCTCTATATTCTATAATCCACGTTTTTGGTGTGCATTTTGTCCAATAGGAACTTTAAATAATGTTATTGGCGGAAATAAAAAAACAATCAAGATAGATAAAAACAATAAATGTATAGGCTGTTCTTTATGTACAAAAAAGTGCAAAATGTTTTTAAAACCAGTTTCTTATATACAAAATGGAGAAATCGACAATAGAGATTGTATAAGGTGTGGAGAATGTGTTAGGAATTGTCCTAAAAAAGTTTTTGTAAAGTAATCTCTATTTTACCATTTAAAAAAAATATTCAATAATTTAAGCAAGAATACTATCGTCCAACAAAAAGATACAAATAAATTAATAAAACAGTTTATTAATCAAATATTCATTTTTATTGTTTTTTAATATTATAAATATATATTCATAACTATTAGTTTTAAATAAAGTCAAAGTTGTGATTTTATATTGGTTTATCTGTTCTAAATGAAATGTATGAAAAAGCAAATACTTAAAATAATAAAAAAATTTCCAATTTCTTTTTTTTCAATAGTAGTTGGTTTGATGGGATTTGTAAATTCATTTAAAAGAATAGAATTGCTTTTGGACATAAATACTAGATTGTTCCTACCTATTTTATTTTGTAATTTGTTAATTTTTATATCAATCGCATTAATTTATTTAATAAAACTAATAAAATACCCAGATGAAGTAAAAGAAGAATTTAAAAATCCTATAAAATTAAATTTTTTTCCAATGTTTTCTGTTTCTTTATTATTAATAAGTATTTCATTTTTTT
>JAQTXT010000148.1 GCA_028688645.1 Rickettsiales bacterium | reverse complement strand
AAAGCTTTAATAATTGGTGGTGGCATCAAATCTAAATCCCTTCCAATATCAAAATTTTCGATTGATCTTTAAGTTTGAGCTCCCCAAAGTCTATTTGCAGGAACTTTAATTGGACCGAAAGTATCGGATTAGAGTCTGTGAGTTTCAAGCTATTTATCCATCAATTTAAAGAAAATTATTCAACAGGAAATGATAACAATTTTTGTATTAAATTGTAATCTTATTTCATAGTTTTGAGATTTTTAATACAAATTTATTTAATTCATGATACTTTTATTAAATTTGAATTATGAAACGATAAAATAAACATCAAATTTAAATATTTAAACGAAATTAAGAAGCATGAAATAAACAAAAATAAAAAAGCAATAAAAATCAATAAAATTTATTAGTTTTAATGTTGGATATTACGACTAAAAATAGATTAGTAAAAGTTTAATTATCCTTTATAGATGCTCATATACAGAGCTGATCTTAGTATTTTTAGCTCATCATCAGACACATGCAGTTAGGATGATGAATTTGTTCTTAAAAGTTTGAACTCACATTATTATCTTAAAATTAATGCGAATAATGACATTTTTTAACATGTTAACATTCCTATCTTATTCTATTGAAGAGCTGTTACTAATTATGAAGATCTTCATCAGTATAAATATGTGGATTATGTATTCCTAGTTTTTAAATTTATGAAATTAAGGGTTTAGTTTTAGTGTTTTTAAAGTTTTAAATTCTTAAATTTAAAAGAATTTTAGAAAATGAGCCCCATTTTTTTTATATTTTTTGATGATGGCTTCTACATTGATGAGGCTCTCGGGTTTCAATGAAGTTTGACATTGATTTAAAAATTTTATCCGTTTTTCTCCTTTCGCTATCTATGAAATAGTTTGCGTTAAGTTCGAGAAAATAATGATATTTAAGACTCTATTCTTTTGTCCAATGCCCTTTTTTGTTATTAGGATTATTGGAAATATACTTTCTTACTCTTTTTTTCTTTTATTTGTTAGGTTTCTATATTTTAAGGCAATCTTAATTGAATTATTCAGTGCTTTATTTGTTGAGATGATTGATGAGAAGCTTGCTATCTTAGTCTTGAAAAGAAAAAATTTCATGTTTTATAGAAGACTGTTAGCAATGAGTAAAAAGAAGGTCCCTCTCCAAAGTTATTACCTGTTGATGAAGAGAAACTTATTAATTGAAGATATCATCGAGGATCATCGAATGTTATAAAAAGGCTCAACGAAATATTTATGAACAATCAATAACAAATTATAATAAAAAACTCTTTTTCAGAGATTGAAAATTACTGAAATCTCATCTTGGCATTTCTTCAATTTTCTTTCTTTATTTTACATATTTTTTATCCAGTATTGCACTGATTTGTTTTTGCTGCATTTTTCGATCTTCTAAACGACTGGAATTTACTAATCAATTGAATCTAATTTCAACATTCTGAAAAAATAAAAATAGATAAAAATCTCAAATATGTTTGCATAGTCAAAACAGTATGTTTCTTAACTTTCGACTTTAAAAGCCGATTTTATTTTGCCTTTTAATTGAAGGTATCAATAAAAGTCCTATAAAATTATTTTCTTTATCATAAATTTTCTATTTTTCGGTTATTTTCTATTTTAGAATTTTTGTTGAAGCTCTCTGAATATTAGACCTATTTTGTTTCACTAATTATTTTTCCTCGTTATTTTACTATAATTTATTTTTTTAATAAATAAGTGTTTGAAACTTTTTAACATTTTCAATGGTATTCGTTAAAGGAAGAATTCTTTTTTGTTTTTACAAGGCTTTTTATTACATCTTTCTCTTTATAAATTTGCGTATCTGAGAATTTTACTGTTCAAATACATTTTTTTTACCCAAATCTAAAGAATCAACAGGGCTCATTCTTTTATTCATGCAAGATTGATTTTATCTCAGTAATGAGAAGAGAGGTAGCTTTTAAAAATCAGAAACTCGAGAAGTTTTTTCATTGTAACAAAGATTTGGTATTTTTGATATTGTTTTAGAATGATTAACTGTTCTAATTGAGCTCAATGTAGATACTCGATAAAGACTGGTCTTTGGGCTTACAATTTCTGTTTACAAAAGTTCTCTTAGATTTTTTTTAAGAGTCTGCTTACTATTTTATTTTTCAATTGTTATATGTCTTTCATAAGGAGTGTTAGAAGCAAGATTTTTGATAAGAATATTTTTCTTAGTTTTTTGTTTATTTTCTGGTAATGAGACGAACAAATAATCATTAACTTCCTAAAAAACGTCATCATCAATATTGAGAAGCTATTCCTTAGCTCTTGACTAAATATGTTCCATTGCAATAAATTATATTTATTTTATTTTCGATGATGTTTTATTTTATTTGACCACTAATATAAAAATTCTGATATTAAGTAAACATTCAGATAGTTTTGATTGATGATAATTAAAAGATAAATAATAAATAAGGAAAATAAATGAATCCTGTTATATTCGGAACTATAATCTGGGTGTTGATCGGCCTTGGTGTTGGCTACAAAGTCATGAACTACGTTGCTGAAAAATCTCCATTAGGAAAGTAATGGGACAACCAAAAGTATTTTTTATTATAATTCAGAATCGCCTTGGTGGCATTGATTTTCGGATGGATTCAGATGTGGGCTTTATGGGCATGTTGCTACATGCATCAAATGTATCCCCTTATAGAACCTAAAATATAGTTCTGATTTCATAAATATTTTGTTTTATCACTTGATAATTTATTGCTCAATTTTTACAGTTTACTTTATGAAATATTAGAAATTTATATTTATGCACGATCAAGTGGATTCATGAAATATTTAATATTTCAAATAAAGGTACAAAATCGACTCAAAGATCAGTTGCGCGTGATTGTTTTATGAGTCCTGTCTGTTTTACTAAAATAATCATAGACAAATAAATTTTCCATCATAAAAGTACGATGGGATGGGATTTTGTTACCTTGTACCAAAAGGGAAAGTTGAGAAGGGCAATTGATATCAACGTCAATTTACATGTCTTATTCAGCCCTCATAATCATTTCTCTTAAGTTTCTGACCAAAAGGTTTGTAGGGACTCCATTTACTCGACTCAAAAGTGATGATGTTTATCTGATTATTATTTTTTTAAATACGTATAGAGAGGAGTCATAGAAGCGAATGATTGAGTAATCTTGAAAGTAGGTCTGAATACAGACCGACAGGCCATGTTTACTATAAAACGGCTCCCAAACATTTATTTGAGCTTAATTAAATATTTCTTAATTCAACTTACTGTCATAGATATTCAACTCAATATATTATCAAATCTCTAATTTAATTATCAAAACTTGTTAATAATTTTAAAAGATCATAATGCTTTTTCAAGCTCAATATAGTCAATTTTTACTTATGAACCTGTTTCGATCTTGATTTTTTCTGCAGTTTCAATTTAAGTGATCTTAGTTTGACTTTTCTCCAATTGATCAGTCTAAAGGTCCATCTATTTTAGTGTCTTCTCTTCTTACTTTATTTT
>JAQTXT010000024.1 GCA_028688645.1 Rickettsiales bacterium | reverse complement strand
TTTTCAGTTATTGAGATAAGTTCTTCTACCGACCTTTGTAGCATTAACTTTAGACATTTTTGATAGTTTATTTCTTGTAACATTATTTACTCGTTAAAACATATTTTACGAATTGTGAGGTACAGATGATCCCCATATTTCATCAATAGAATTGGGGATTTTAAAGCCTTTTTATTCATATTTTTGATTGCTGAAGTTAGATGATGACATTGACTTATTAATCCCTCTTTCTGTGTTTTAGCTTGAAAGACCTCTTGAAGAAGTTTGATTTTATCTTTTCCACTTTTAGTTAAACTATTAAAAAGGATCTTTTCTTTTCTGTAATGAATTAGAATATGTCCCGATCCTTTGTGTTTGGCCAAAGTCTTGCTTCTGCTGATAGTAGAAAGATTAAAAATTTTAAAGTGTTTGGCTTTATCTTCCTTTTTCTTGGTAGTATTATTATTCCCTTTATGCGAGAATCAATGCATCAAGTTGCTTTTTAGGAAAATTAAGTTGTTTTTTGAAGGAGTTTTCTCTTTATAGTCTTTCGTAAATTGGAATTTTCTCAGGACTTTCTCTAACAGGAGTATTCATCGAAGTTTTGTATCCTTTTCTCTGTTCGCTAAAAGCCTAACATACCTGATTATTTGTTAAGTTTGAATTTCCTCTTTGATGGGTTTTATCAAAAACTTTATTTGCCTTCATTCCGAATTCTTATTATGATTTGAAAGGAGTCATGAATGAGCTTTGAAATGGCTAATTAAGATTGCTTTGGTGAACTACTTTCTGATGATGGTATTTTTACTGATTTAAAGACATTTTATGAGCTTTCTTTATGTTCGTTTGGATAAAGTTTTATGCATCTGATTTACAATTTTTTAATTATGACCTTAATTGAGCTTTTTCTATTCTCAAAAGTTGATTATCCTTTTCAGTGGTTTAGAGAACTTAATAAAGCTCAAGAAGCTTATAAAGTAGACTTTATTTTTCCATCTTTTCCATTTATTGATTAGAAAGTCTTGAGTTTAAAATCTAACTAGATTCAGAAAATGCACTGTTACCCATGTAAGATTATGTAATGCTAAGTTGTGAATTTTCATTAATTTCCATTTTGATAGTGACCAATATAAAAATGAAGAGTTTTCCTGGATAATATTTTTGTTTGAATGAAATTGTATAGAAATAGAATTATGTTAACTTTATAAAAAATATATTTTTGACCTTTATTTTAATTAAACTTAATCATATTTTATTTAAAGACTTTATTTAAGAAATAAAGAAAATTATAAAGTTTGAATAAATTGAACCTATTCATAAAAGGCTCAGAAAATAAAAATGCAAAGCGTATACGAAAAGTACAATGAATTTCAACAACAGAGCCAGAGCGAAAGAGACATGGTTAAAGCTGAATAAATAAAAAAATAAATAAATCGATTGGGATAATTAGCATAAGACAATGAGTTCGAAACAACTCCATCCTAACGCAAAGATATTGAGCATTTTATCAAAGTTTACAAGTTGGCCATAAGATAAATTTAAAGGATGAAATTGCAATTCACAAAGCCAAGCCTTGTCAAAGAAAGATTAGCCGAGATTTTTAGTAAACAAAAATAATAATTCACCCTAGACGCAGTTATGGAAAAAAACTCTGATATCAGAAGCTCTGAAATCTAAATTCCAACTTTCAAAAATACAAAGTTAAAAGAAAATGTGATCGATGCACCAAATAATTAAGAAGATTTAGCTTCACCAGGGTTAAGAAACTTTTTCCAGAAAAAGTAAGCTTAACTTATGAATCGAGGTTCATCAGCAAATTTCAAATCAGTAATGCAGGCCCCATCAAACAAATCTTTTTCAAAATCTAACAATCGCTCTGTTTCTCGAGAGCAACCAAGCGGCGTTTCTCGTTCGAGTGCTTCATCATTTATGAAAAAGAATACAAAATAATTGCAACTGAAAAAGATTTTGGAATAAAACAAAAAGATAAAATAAGAATATTAAAAGAGATTAAAAAGATAAATAGAGTTGAATGATTTTGAAAAGAATTTGTTAAAATAGGAGAAAAATCGATACATGTCAAAGATAGAATAAATGTAAAATGAACTTTAAAATCTCTATAGAGCAAATTATAAGCTTAAATAATAAGTAGAAATAAAAGAGAAGTAATTGAGTGAAAAGACATCATTTAATGACAACTCCTCCTCATTTAGAAACATTGACTAAAATATCCATGCGAACATAGAGCAGCCAAATGATTACTATCAGCCATATGTCATGAGAACCAAACACAATGACTTGAAAAGACTTAGTATGAAGTGCCACTCTTAATTAGATATGCAGTCCAATCATAATCATAGTAAAAATAATGATATTTTTGCTGCCAGTCAACCAATGACAAAGGAAAATCTTGGTAAAAACAACAATTTTAATCCGAATCAGATGAAAAATCATACTGATGAGCCAAGTATCGATATTTTAGGAAATTAGCTAGAAAAATAATTAAAAGAACTCTAAAAATAAAGAAGTCGATCAAATAATTCTCATATTTCTTCTAAAAAATGGAGCCGATAATATAATCCTGACAAATATCAACAAAATAATATCTAAAAAGAACAATAAAAGTAGGATTTTTTGAGAGTACTAAGTTTGGATGATTAATAATAATTAAGATAGCAAAATAATGGGCATAATAATTTGTTTCAAAATTTTTCAAACAAAGCATCTCAAAACCCATTTCAGAAAAAGTAAGCTAATACAAATCCAAGACAATTTCAAAGTCCTTCAATAAATGTACTTGAACCGCCAGGAGAATTTAATCCTACACCAAGCTAAAATAATGCTTATACATCACAAAATAATTATTACTCAAGGAAAAATGAATAAAATTCAATATAATACCGCCCAAAGTCAAACTATTCTTTCACTAATAATGTCAATCAAGACTACTCGATCCAGTCTAATCTAAATAACTGTGACACATTTGAAATGACAAGAACATTTTTGAATATGAGTCAAAATTAGCAATAATCTTTAACTAACAAGTACATTGATTCGAGAACATCAACTCGAAACAAAGTCGCCTTTTTCAAAGACTCTTTAATCCTCATAAAAAATGAAACATTCTAACTGGCATTCAAAAGATCTGCTTTGGTGTAAACAAAAGACAGAGTCAGGGTCATTTTCTTTATCAAAAACAAAACCAATCAACTCTTAAATATCAACTTTAAGTATTAATATGATGCTGGTTATTTCAAAATTAAAGTCAATTAAAAGTTACAGGCAATTGGCCCAAATAGTCAGGCAAGGGAAGACATTGAAGTTTATGCATTCTCGACTATTGACCTGAATTAAGTTATTGATATCTTGCTTTAAGTTAATAATGAAAAGTATGGATTATGGATGCCTATTTTATGGATCGAGTTCTCAGATAATTAAAATTTCAATATGCCTTCTAAAAATTAAGAAATCTCAGTCATTCCTGACAGACAATTCAAAAACTATGATACAGCTAAAAGCATTATACCACTTACTTTTGGAGGAATGAACTCGAATTCTCAATGGGCTTATCTTTATGGAAAAAGTAAGTTTGGCCCTTGTTATATTAAACTCATTTGGTAAATTAATGAACTTAAAATTCAAACCAATGCCAAATGGATCGATCTTTTAGCATTTGTAATGCATCATGTTAAATGATAAATTTTTCAATCTTATTTTTATTCTTTACTTTTTTAGAGAAATATAAAAAATGACCTTTATAAAATCAAAATTTAATGATTCTTTTGAATCAATCGTCTTATGTTCTGAGATATTCTCCGGTATCGGCTTGATTGAAAATAACAACAGCAGTTGGCTCGAGATCTTTTGTTTGAAGAGTACCTCTGGCGGCAACTCCGAATCCAAGAGGAAGATCGTTAAGATTGTAAA
Source organism: Rickettsiales bacterium (assembly GCA_028688645.1). GTDB lineage: Bacteria > Pseudomonadota > Alphaproteobacteria > Rickettsiales > UBA1997 > CALXSC01. The sequence goes on along the minus strand of JAQTXT010000024.1, from coordinate 10,819 downwards.
TACAGACGGGGGCATATTGTGGAATATTTTCAGTCATTCTGGCGACATGAGCTTTGATGACATGGTTTCCATAAAGGAAAGGCATTTATCCTCCGGTTTTGACCCAAATTTTATGTTTGGAGTACTTGGCCATAAGATCAAGACAAGCGATACTAAGTCTGAACTTGCCAGTTTTAGTGAACTTTCCAATATAGATACCAGCACAAAGAAGTTACTATTTTGGTACGTTGGTACTAAGTGCAACAAGTTGACTGTTGATGTAGAAAACTTTATTTTTGATAAGACGGAAGACGGATTATTGGACAGGGTTTTTGATAAGATATTCCATAGCTTCACCGATGTATTCGTGTAATTTGGTGAAAAGCACCTTAGTTTATTCGTCAGTCAATGGCCTCATGCAATGTTGATTATATAATTAATTTTCTTTATAAACTTACAAAATACATTTTATTATTTAAAGCAAAATTTTACTTTTATCATAATGATCTTTTTATATAAAAAATGATAAAAAAATTAAAATCATCACTAATATTAAAACCATCACGATCAATATGAAAATCTTATCGTTAAGAATTTTCTTACTTTTAAATAAAAAAGTTTTGTATTTTTGGATCAACAGCATGATTATTTCTTTTTTTTGCCTTGCTTATCTTTACTCGTTTATGTCGCATCCTACTTTTTTAAAGTGATTTTCTTATCTTATTTTTTTTACCCCAAATTCTAATGTTACTTTTTAGATTATCCTGTTTTTTATTTTGGCTCTTATTATTCATCCTGAACAACAGGCAACTTATTTTTTTACTCAATATGGTTCACAATCAAGTCGATTATTGAGTGAAAAAGTGTTTAAATATTTTTACCAGTTTTAGCTGATACTTCAAAATGACTTGCATCATATCTTTGGGCTTATTGCTACCCTTATTTCTTAGAAATGCATTTGTCTTATAAATCCACTTTGTTTCCTACAAATTAATTGAAAATTACCAACAAATACTTTGATAGACTCAGCGCATTTGTTATCTTAAAACATTTCATTCCAAACTTTTAAATTAGCCAAGGTTTTAGGCTTTGAACAGTCATACACTAAAATAGCACAATGTGCGTCCTTCATGTAATTCGGAATAAGGCTGCGAAATCTCTCCTGACCTGCAGTATCCCAAAGTTGAATACGATAATTTTTACCGTTTCTTGTGACATTTTTTATATGAAAATCTATTCCTACTGTTGGCTATGGTTTATATCATATTTACGTTAAAGCCTTCCTCAAACTTATCCTTTATGTACTTTTCAATTATTGATGACTTGCCTACAGATTGATCTCCAAGCAAGATTACTTTGTATTTAGTTCGCCCTCCACCCATTGTGCTTGAGGAAACACTCATTTGTATTTTATTGGGAAGTACTTGAAAAAAGTTTGATTTAAACTTATAATCGAGCAATCAAATCGATGTTGTTCCAAACATATTTTAATTTCCAAAAAGCAATCAATTTATCAAAATTTATTCGTAAAATAAGTTTGAAATTTCAAATATCTGATTCTAATTGTTTAAATATATTTACAAATCAAAGTTATTTATATTTAAATTTGATTCATACCACGAATGTCCAAATCGTAACATCCTTACAGTGATGTCAATCTTAAAGGAGAGCCCGAAAAATATCTCTACGATAAGGCCGATATTTATTGGGGGTAATTTTTTGTTTTAAGCAGAAATATCTAAAATTATACAATCACTCAAAAGCTTGGAAGAGGAAAATACTCTCATGTATTTGAGGGAAATGATAAAAAACACAGAAAAAAAGTTGCTATCAAAGTCTTGCTTCCAATCAAACCAGAAAAAATCAAAAGAGAGTACGCAATTCATAAAATGCTTCACCATCCAAACATCATCAAACTTCATGAGATTGTAAGATGTCCCAAAGAAAGACAAGCCAGTTTAGTTATGGAGCACTTTTAAAACGAAAGCTTTTTGACTTTGTATCCAAGATTAACCCTTCCTGATATTAAGCATTGTATGAAGCAACTTTTGGAAGGGCTTGATTATATGCACTCACAAGGAATCATGCATCGTGATATTAAACCATTCAATGTTTTGATCAATCCAGAAACAAAATCCTTGAAAATTGCTGATTTTGGCCTTGCTGACTTTTATTTCCCAACTAACTAAAACAATACTCATGTCGCTTCTCTTTATTACAAGAGTCCTGAATTATTTTTCAGCAATTCGTCTTACGATTACAGAGTGGATATCTGGTCAGTTGGACTTATTTTGGCAGGAATGGTAAATTTTTATTTTTATTTAGATTTTCAATAGAACACCTTTCCTCCATGGAACTGATAACATTGATCAAATTCTCAAAATAACCAGACTTGTTGGAACCCGAGAAGTTGTGAAGTACATCAAAGAAAACAAACTGACCGAGAAGAAAGGGCATAAAAAATAAAACATCTGCTTCGACCTTCTTATTGCATTTGAAAATGGAGACATCAAAGAAGAAAAGTCTTCAGATCTTCAAGAGTACATTAACTAAAACAATAAGGTTAAAGCCACTTGGGAAGCTTTAGATCTCATTAAAAAAATGCTAGTTTTGGATTACAGACAAAGATTCACTGCCAGAAAATGTTTGGAACATCCATTTTTTGATAATGTCGCATGAAAAAAAGTTCAATTGATTGAGCGAGTATCTATTTTCTTGATTTCATTTATAAAATTAGAAAAAAGATCGATATATAATTTTTAATCAAATATTAATATAAAAAAATGCAAATCGTTCATAGAGCCTTAAGATTCAACTTCGGAACAACCGTGGCCCTCTTTTCAGGAGGACCACAACATGAGAAACTTGCAGGTCAAGTCATTGAAAACCTTAAGAAAGCTTCAAACAACTCAGTTTCATTTGTAGGTAAATCAATTCTAATTTAAAGGTGTTATTGGCGATGAAAACATTGAGCACTTTGATCACATTTACGAATCTTCAGAAGTTTTGTTTGAACACGATTTCGATAGAACTAGAAACCAAGATTAAGTCATTTCTGACTCGATTATAGTGCCATACAGAATACCAACTCATATTAAAAATAACTCTTTAGTCAGAAGTTTGGTTAAAAACAATATTTTCGACGACTTGTATACAAAAAGAGTTGACTGCTTTATTACTGTTGGCAACTTCAGTCTTTCTAAAAGACTTTATTCCGCTTTAAATCAAGTATTTTTTCTAATAAAATTAGTATTGCAAAGCAAGTGGAAAACTTAGACCACCAACATATTTATTTGATTCACACATTGCCGATAGAAATGTTAACAACGAAGCTTACCTCGATTATATTTATCACAGATTAGCCAAACATCCAGAAAATATGCAAAACTATATTTTCCCCTCAATGTGTATCGGCTATGAAGGTCTTTACAGAGCATTCCAATATTTGCAACAATTTAAAAAGGATCCATCAAACTCTTCTTTCTTATCAGAAAACTTTTCATACGAGTATTTTGCCATCTTATATTTTTAGTGTGAGCGAGTTAGTAAAAAAAGCCAGACAAAGCTTCAGGCAATCAAAAGGTATCAACCAAGAAAACTATATTATCGCAATTGCCCCAGGAGAAACATCAAAATAAATTAAATTCACATTCAAGTAAACCATTCCAGGATTGAACGAATTCCTCTCAACACCTAAAATCAGTACTGTCAACAAAGAATTCTTTTAATTCTTTGTGATATTACCTGCAGAAGAACAATTAGCATATGAGATCAAGACCGAAGCCAGCAGATTACCTGCAAATATTAGAGTTCATTTTATTACACCAGAAGAAAGATACGGAGGTCTTTGTGCCTCTGATTTTGCCATTCTTCACAACGGCGAAATTACAGTCGAAGCTGCTGCCTGTCAACTTCCAGCTACTGTCGTCAGCAGTATGGCTAATGCAAGAGCTTACTTGTAATACTTGTTCAATGGGCACGTTTCACCTTTGAATGTATCAACTAACTACCACGGATATGAAGAACTTCTCGGAAGCTTGTCTGTAACCAAACAAAAGTTAAGCTACATTCTTAACGAACATTTCGAAAGACCTAAACTGAGATTCTATTATGCAAAACTTTATCGTGAACATATCCAAGTTATGCTTTCTAAATCAGGCCAAACCAAAAATCTTGACGTTTCAGAAACTGGTTTGGAAGTTGCTTCAAAAAGCATCATTTAAGTCGCTAACAGATACAAACTTACTGACCACAACGTCTACAGAAACACCAATGATAGAAAAGACATCCTCGCCTTCCAACACCATTGAGAAAACAATTCAAAAATTTACTTTTATGATCAATCTATACAAGAATATTTTGGCACAAAGAAAAAAACTAAGTATCATTAATTTATTCAAACTATTTATAAAAATTTAATTTATTGTATAGGAAATATTCTTAGATTTTACATTTAAGACTTTAAAATATTATAATCATTTGATAGTTGTTGATGCCTGAAGCTAAGAGAAATAAGTTAGTCTCACTCACCAAGACCAAACCAAAAGAAAGATAACATAAGGAGTTCCTTGTCGATAAGGCTCATACTTACATGTCTAAGTTCAAGTATTTGTACGTCCTTTCTTTCGAAAACATGTCAACTAACAATTTCAAAGGTCTCAAATAAGAGCTCACTGATAGCAAATTCATGATGGGTAAAAATGGTGTCCTTAGAATCGCCCTTGGTACTGATTAAGAAAACAGCTTCAAGCCAAACTCATACCGTCTTTCTGAACTTATGAAAGGTCATGTCGCCCTTTTCTTCACAAACAAATCTGAAGAAGAATGCAAATTGATTTTCAGCTCATTCGAATAACCAGAATACGCAACCGGAGGAACAGTTGCAACTGAAACCATCATTTTACACAAGGGATTTGAAACATTTGCCACATTCTCACATTCTATTGAGCCTCATTTCAGAAGTTTAGGTCTTCCAACAAGACTTATCAACTCCAAAATTGAACTTACCTCAGATTTTGTTTTGGCAGAAGAAGGAAAGCCTTTGACCGTATAAAGATGCAAAATTCTTAAACTTCTTGATAAAAAAATGGCTCGTTTAAAATTCGAAATCAAAGCTTTGTATGATGGAAAATCAATCAAAACAATCTTTTGATAGTCCTTTTTTAATCAACAAAGATGTTTCTATATTTTTATTTGATTTATCAACATTTTTTCTTTTAATTATAGGAATTACTTTTAATTATAAGAACATTTAGAAAAAAAATATTAAATTCTAATTTCTTTATTGTTAATTTCAAAAAATATATATCAGAATGTTTGAAGATCGTTTCGATTATTAATAAAACTTTCACTATGTGGACTCAAGTGAAGAAGAAGATGATACAAAAAATTTTAAAAACGATCCAAAGAAAAATAATTTGAATAAATTTAGCCAATCATTTTCATCTTCTGATGAATAAATTCAACGAAAAAATCAAAATAACAAACATAAAAAAGGTAGTAAAATAAAAAGTCAAAATAGTAAGTTATGTAAATTAAAGCCTGATAACTTTCTTCTCAACGACAATTACCTAGTTCAGATTTCCTCAATTATTAAGGAAAATCAATAAAAAATAATTAAGCGAACTGCCTTACTGATTCCAGATACAGACCCTTAGCTATTGCAGAATTTGTAAAAAAGAAATAAAAAGTATGGATATTTTCTCAAAGTTTTGGAAGTAGATAAGAAGTACAATGAAAAGCTATCTACAAAAGTTAGTAAACTAAAAAAATAAAATGATAGAAAAAAGTCTGTTGCGTAAATAAAAAATGTAATAAAAGATATGAAGCAAGATTAAAATTAAATGAAAAAATATGTTCTTTAAAAAAAGAATAAATAATAAATTGTCGTTGATAAAATGTAAATTTTTTGCCTATTTTTAGACAAAAGCATGCCTATAAACTTGGCCTTTAAAGAGTTCGCTAATAATACAAAAAAATTAAGAAAGAAGTAAAATAAATTGAGAAAACTAACAATTTAAAATCTACGAATTTATAAATTAAACAAAAAAATCAAATTTAAGAATTAAGAATACAATTATAAAAAATGAAAGAAATGAACCATGTGAATAAAATTGATCAGGTAAAGGCTCTAAAAGATATGAAGAAAGATGTATAAAGCAACAAAAATTTATTGCTAACAAAAGCCGAATTGGCTCAACAGCGTAAATTTATAATTTGATTTTCCAATAATTGATACGAAAGATTAAAGTATTGTAAAGAATTTTATATAAATTTGGATTGATATTATAATAAAAAAATGAGACTTTCAAATAGAATAATATTCATCTTGAAGAAAGCATTATTAGGTTGCGCAGGGATCTTGTTGATTATCACATTCTTGTAACTTGTATTTATAGGTAAAAACCTCACTTTTACAACAAAGTTCACCCCTCAATAATCATAATAAAATCATCTCAAAAACTAAACTTATATCACAGAGGCCCAAGTATTATTAATATTCATCTTAATGTTAAATGTATTTCTCATACCGTTAGCAACATTTTCAGCATTGAAACAACCTAAAAAAACATTTCTACCAATTTTAATCACAACTCTTGTGATTAATGGTCTTTTATTGTTTTTAAACTTTTATTTCCTTGCTGGAGCTGGCTCATATAGAAGCTATATGAATAAGTAATATGAGGCCCTCACTAACAGAGGAGTATGTCAAAATAATAACATATCTTTGTGTCTGGTTGGAAATTGTGTGAGACTTTCAGTTTTCTCTGAAGCTACACGCATGGCTATTGCCTTTACAGTCATATAAATCATTTTTTTGTCGGCCTTTTCATTAATCTCTGTACTGCTCAATAATAATAAAAAAGACTCAAGAAAAATGTAATTAATCGTATGAAGATTATAGTTCAGTTTTCATTTGATATTTATATTCTTTTTTTAAATGACAGATTGTTATTTTAGTAAGAAAAATTAAATAAATGAAATAAAAAGTTTATAAAGTCTTTATTAGCATAGAGGTGAAAAATGTCGACTTCAGGATCATTCATAACAACTCCAGTAAAATCAAGTATATACAAAACCAGTGAAAGTATTTCACCCAAAAAGAATGGTTCAAAAGTATTTAAAAGCATAATAATGTCGAATTCATCATACAAACAAAAGATAGAACAGAAAGAGTCAGCAGAAAGCTCATTAATTATCAAGTTGATAGAAAATCAAATATCATCGTAAGAGCAATATCAAAACTTATTAATTCAAAACAAAGAGTTATAAATAAAAATATTGGCTCTTTAATAAGAGTCGCAAAGGTTAAGAAAAGATTTTAAAAAAGCAAATAGTCCGATTGAATAATTAAAAGCAAAAGTAACCAATGCACAAAGCTCAATGATAGAAAAACAAAAGTATCTTTAAAAATTCTATCTATATTTAGACTCTAAGCTTAAATCTAATATGCATTCAAATCTATTTGGAAGATTGGAGAAAATATAAAAAACTCTAGAAAAAAAGTATGAGGAACAAAAACAAGATCTTTATATTAGTTTAACAAACTAACATTAAAAAAATGCATTGTCTTCTCAATAATTGTAAAGTCTCCGTTAATACAGAGATTAACTCATTAAGGCCTATACCTAAAGAGCCATTTAGGTTTCTTCGCAAAGAATCAAGTCGGAAAATTTAGCTCAATCTATGAGAGCTCCTTCATAAAGAAAAAGTAGGAAAAGATCATCAAATCAACAATCATAAAAAAGATCTATCAAAAGCAAGTTCAATGAAACTGAATCAATCAAAGTTTCAAATCTGTAAAAATAATAAAGAAAAAAGAATTAAAAAAAATAAAAGTAATAAGCCAAGTTTTAATACAAAAAGTAATGCAAATTTTTAAAAGAAAACATTCAAAAATTAAAAAGGTAAAAATAAATTGTTGAAAAAGATGAGAAGCTCTTAAAGTTACTTCTGAACATTGACTAGGAACATAAAAAATATTCTGGCTATGTTTTAGGCGGTTATAAAAAAATGTTTACAATAAAATATAGAGAAATTTTATTAAACACAAAAAGATAATCAAATAAAAAGGCAAAAAGTGAGTTGAAAGTATCATCTGAAGGATCAATACCAGATATTGAAAGGCTACAAAAATAATTGAATTAAAAAACTGCATAAAGGAAAATACTATAAAAATAAATCGAGCAAAGAAATATCGGACTTGAAAATTGTAAATTAAAATTAAATGAATAAATTGCAGATTATAGCGTACTCGAACAGCAAATAATGAAAGTTAGCAATAAAAATTCAGGTAGTAAAGGCCATGAAAGAAATGATAATTTCCCTTCAGCTTCAAATCCAAGGTCAACATATACGGGAAACATATCATTTTAAAATCCACGTTCTACTTATACCAGTTATCAAAAGCGTTCTGAGGCGTTTTAGGATGATTTATGAATGAGATTTTTCTGATTATCTATTTTTTCTGAAAAATTAAAAAAAATCGCTTTCAATTAAAGTCACTCTTTATCTTTCTGTCATTCTTTATTTTTTTAGTAATAATTATTTGGCTCTTGTTATTTTCTTTAAAAATTTATAAGAACTCTACTTTTAAAATTAATTCATTTAAACAAAAAAATAAAGCAAATAAATTAAAGAAAATAAACTTTTTTACATGAGATCAAAATATAGCAAGTTAATGATTATTTCACAAAAGATCGAGTAAATTTTATTATTGTTTGACTGGAGGTGGAGTAATAGTTGGAGGTGTTATTTTTTGTTGATTTTGCACCTGTTGGGGAATGATCTTTTAAGATTTTTGAGCTTGCTGTGGTTATGGACTATCTTGCTATTCGATTTCAATTTTTATACCCTGAAAATAAGAAATAAAATTACTCTGAGTTCTGCCAATGATTTAGGGAACAATTAATCAGGTCTTTTCTCAAATAATGAATTCACGTATCCTAAAGATCTCATCATATCATTCAAGAAAGACTTATCAATAAGTTTGTCATTATCTTTCGCTTGAGGCCTGTATCCGAAAACAACGTTTTTAGTTTTTGCTGGATCTGTAGAAAGCATTCTCCAATAAATGAAAGCTCTGTCTCTCACGTCGGGATTGGAGACATTTTATGTTGCTACTGTCAAAAGGTCGCTAATCAAAGTTTAGAATTCATCAGGGTACTTGATGAAAACCTTTACAGCTGAACTTAAAATTTCCAATTGAACAATTCTTTCTTCAGTTTCAAAATTTGAGATCCATTTCTTAAAGTTGTTCATTGAAACTGTGTAAATTTACTCAGCATACTCACCAAGAATCCAAACTGCTGCTTATTTAGCTGCAGGCTCAGTTGCATATTCAAACAATGAAACAAGATCTTCGAACATTCCCTCAAAGTTATATTTAGAAGGGTACTTCCTAAGTATATTTTGAACAGTCTAAATTAAGAAATAAAGTTACGATAAGAAGTTAATCAACAATAGTTTCAGCATGTTGAGCTGCGCTTCTGATTTATTTAACTTGTTTGGAAATGATTCCCATACATTTTTAAACACTTTTTTCGTATCTGATGGCAATTTTTCCAACAGCTTTGATACATTTTTTAACAAATTCAGAGTCAACTTCACTCATATATTATTTGAGTTCTTCGAGAACTGATTCGTAATTTTTATAATTGATGATTCTGGAGAGAATTTCTATTTTTTCGTTCTTGATGTAATAAGGATCTGTGAATTTAGGGAAGAAACATTTAATATCGTTTTAGAAAACTGATGGTCTCTTTTCGATGATGTATTGAATATTTTTTAAAATAACATACTGAACTTCTTAAGGAGTGAATGAAACAACTGAGACAATCGAAGGAGCTAATTTTTTTATAAGGTTTTTAATCAATTCTTCTCCTGTGAGGTAGTCAAGATATCTGACAATAAGTTTGATACAACCAAAAACAACTGCTGGATTAATATGAGACAATCTTGGAATTACTTTATCAATGACCCTAAAATTAATTATTTATTTACATTTCTGCTTATGATTCATCTTTTGGATTGTATTTGCAAAGAAAATCTAATAAAAAGACTTGGGCCCATTACATACATTCATTTAAGGCGACTAATAATTTACTGAGAAGTGCTGAATCCATTCTTATATGTTCTTTTCCATCGAGTGTTTGAATTTCTTCAAGTGAGGCAATAGCATTGGCTAAAACTAAAGCATTACCTTCTTTTATAATAAGAGCTTCCAATAAAGAAACTAAGTTTCTTGTTTATGGGTCATTAGGAGCGATTTCATAAATTTTTGGAACACTCAAAACTGCAGTTTTTCTTACGTATGGATCTTCGTCATTAAGGGCATTTTTAAGTGGATCAACAAGATACTAATTGAGTTTAGGAACTCTTAAAGAACTCATAGTTCTGACGGCCAAAGCTCTGATAATAGGATTGGCCTTGTTAGCAGCATCTTTTCTGAAGAGATTGATGGACATAATTGCGTCGTCAGGTTTAGTTCTTGAATAGTTGATGACATAAAGATAGACAAGTTTTTTGATGTCAAGATCTTGATATTAAAGACACTTAATGACTGCTTGGAAAAGTTGTGAGAGATCTTTACCAAGGGTCATTTGAGCGATGACTTTTTTGAGTGCAAGTTTTTTGTCTTAATAGTTTCTGGAGTTGAGAGCTTCATGTAATTATTGGATTTCACCTCTTTTTCCTGTCTCGAAGAAGGTCATTTGTTATGGATTTGCAATTTAAATATTATCTATCTATCCGAGTCATTTATAATTAATCCCAAACACTTGTATATTCTAAGACTTATTAAAATTGAAGTTCAGATTTTAATTTAAGAAAAAGGGGTTGG
>JAQTXT010000023.1 GCA_028688645.1 Rickettsiales bacterium | reverse complement strand
ATACTCGCAAGAACCTTGTACTTGCTACCCAAATATTTGTTAATTGTTTTTGCCTTCGATGGTGATTCCACTACTAATAAGCTTGTCATTTATTCTCCCAAAAGTTTTAAATTTGTATCTTACTTCACAGAGTTAGAATATAAATTAAAACTCAAATTTGCAATACTTTATTTATAACAATCACAGAAATGGCAGATTTTAAGGCTCGTAGCGAATTTAATTGTATCTATCATTACCCAGCTAGCTTTTCTTAATGAGTGAATACGAATTTAGAAAACAAGTCCAAACCGATGCAAGCGACTTGCGGAGCAAGACATTTGAAATCGGTAGTTTATCATTTGGACGATTTTTGCCGAAAGGAAAAGGTTGACTGCAGTAATCCATAAATATCTTTTATGGTGTTAAGTCTCTGAACCCTTTGTGGTGTTAGGTTCTTGATTCAACACCACAAACAAGAGGGATAGGGGGCAAATAGAATAAATTTGTTTGTAGAAAAATATCCTCAATTTATTAAAATAAATTATATAAAAATTTTATTAAAATATTATTTTTGAATAGTAAGAAATTATTGCAAAGTAAACAACTCCTCTCCACCCCCCCCTACCCCTATCTCTCAAGGGGCGAGGGGAATTTCTTATTTACTTCTTTCCAATCCTTTCAATCAACCCACTCAATCTACAAACCTTATCTTCAGCATCATATTGAGATTTACAAGTTCTTACCACAAAATGAACAATCCGCTTTAATTCTACAAGATCACTTCTTTCATTAAGCTTATTATCAACATAATACTCAAATATTTTCTTAACCACCACCATAAGCTCCTTATTCAATAGAGCATTAGCCTCCATCTTCTTTCTCTTCTCTTCATTTTTCTCAAGAAAATAAATTTTACTTGTTAAGTCATTTTTCATTACTTCGTCCATTTTAGACCTCTTATTTATTAATAATTAATAAAAATCGCACCATCAAAAAATGAAAAGTGCGGAGGTTAAAACAACTGAACTGTTCAGCCCTTACGACCTTTTAATCCATACAAGTATGAATTATTATAACCGTAAGCCTCCGCTATATTTATTGTCATAAATACAACAAAGGCCTAACGATCAAATGTAAAACAGTTTTTGGTGTTTTAAGCCATCACTTTTGCCCGTAGGCAATTATAATGTTATAAGGGGGGAAATTATTTTGCAAGAATAATTATCCATAAAATTTGTTATAACTTAATGTAGCATTGTCTCTTTAATTCTATCTTCAATTTTTTCTAGCCAAACATTAAATCTAGGACACATTTCCCTTATTTTGTTTATACCTATTTCATTAATAATATTCGCAAAATCTAGACTTCCTTTATCATATTTAAAGATTTTTTCAATTCTTTTTGATGGCGCCGTATCTTTACTATCATTAATTTCTTCAGGTTCAAAATTCTTATCTTGTAAAGCTTTTTTTAATTCATTTAATTGCTTGTTTCTTTCAATACAATTTGAATAAATACCTAAATAATTTGTCGTGATTTCTGGACTGCAAAATAAAAGTGTTTCTATTTCATATTTCTGAATATAAGGAATAAAATTATTGTATTTATTTACATATTTTTTATTTACAGCATTTAATAAATCACTTTCTAAATCATCCGCACTTCTGTTATTTATCTCTTCAAAACCATAATAATCAACCAAAGTTGAAACTAAAAAATTTGGATTTTGAACTAAACCTAGATTATTACATAATTTATCTATTGAAATTGAACCACCTCTAAATGCTTGTCTACTACCTGTTTGTTTTGTTTTTAAAACAAAATAGCTAAAATCAATTCCTTTACTGTTAAAATACGGTTTAAAGAAATATTTACATAAATTTTGTTCAGTGCAACAACCTTCTACAACAAAATATAAAGTCTTACTCACTTATATTTCCTCCTATGAGATTTTGCTCCAATAATTCAGAATTTGAAAACTGTTCTAACCATTCTTTATATTCTTTTGAGCTATCTTTTTCATCAGGTAATTTTGCTCTTTTTAAAACAGTCTGGTTATTGCTTCTATCAGCAACGATAATATCTTCTAAATCAAAATTATTTAAAAATTCAAGAGATTGTGTAGATATTATAAACTGTGTATCATAAATTTTGCTTGTTTCTTTAATCATTGAAGCTAAAGCAATTATTGCTTGATGGTGTAATCCAAGTTCTGGTTCGTCTATTAAAATTACTTCATTTCTCATATTTTTCGGCAAATTAATCAAAACTGTTAGAGCTATAAATCTTATTGAACCATCGGATAGCATTGAAGTATCATAAACACTCTCAACACCTTTTTGTTTCCACCTTAAAGCTATATTTTCAGTATTTTCAAAAAAATATGATTCCAAGATAAAATCATCAAAAAACGGTAAAATAATTTTTATTCTTCTAAGTATTAAATTATAAATATCTATATTTTCATTTTTTACTCTGTAAAGAATACTAGCTAAATTTGCACCATTCTTTTCTAAAGAAATATTATCTGAAACTTTTGATGAATTTCTAAATGGTGATAGCTTGCCTGTATCATTAAAATGATAAACTTGGCAATCTTCAATATATCGTCTTGTATATCGAGACTTAATATCCGTATCTTGTTTTAACATACTTTTTAGTGAATTTGTCAGACTAATTTCCCTATTAGATTTTTCAGAAACAATACTGTAAAATTTTACAACTTCCTCACTGAATATTAATCTATTTTCACTATTTAACAAGGTGGATACTTTATATTCATTTCCACAATTTTCAATTTTATTGAAAAAATTAGCTTCAAAACTAACGCCATTTGTAATTTTTTTTCCACAATATAAATATTTATCAATATCTTCAGAATTTATATTTGAAATTCCATTGTCAACAATTTGTTCTTTCAAAAATTCAAAAAATCTAACAAAATTACTTTTACCAACGCCATTCGCACCTATAACAATATTGATATTTTTCAACTCAATATCAACTTTTTTTATAGATTTAAATCCTTCAATAACAATATTTTTCAACATATCTAAAATTATTTATTAACTATTGATAACAAATTCTTAATTAATACATAGCAAATAATTTTTCATAAGATCAAATTTAACTATATTTTTTAAAATGTCTATAAAAATTATATTTCTTTCGCAGGAAGGGGTTTGCAACCCATTCCTCATCGTTCAAAATAAACCCAATCACAAACCATCAATAATTGTTGTTAAGACAATTTATTCTGAACCTTAAGGAATGAATTTGCAAAACCCTTCCTGCTAAAGTAGATTGCGGTCGAACGGATTTCTAAACTCACTTCGTTCGTTAAGAAACCTAACACCGCAATGACATACTGCTAGTGATTTTGTCATTGCGGAGCTGGGATTTTGTTATTGAACGAAGTGAAATTACAAAACCCTCGTCCGCAATCCATAAATAACAAAATTTGTAGCTCCCCTTTGTCCTTCGGACATTTCCCCTCAAGGAGGGGAAAGATTACGGGCAATGGTGAAGAATATATAGTTCAACAATCAAGAATATCTTGCCCCTCCTTGAGGGGAAATGTCCGAAGGACAAAGGGGAGCTACAAAAATTTTTCAAGACCTAACACCACAAAAAGCTACAAAAACCTTAACCCACCGTCGACTTCGTCGACACCTCCCTTATTAGGGAGGCAACAAAGTAATCTAAATCTCGCCCTTTTCGTGCTTTGCCAGTACCATCTTCTGACAACCCAAATAATCAAACTTTCCTGCACCCAAAACTGGCGGTTCTTTCATAACAAGAATTTTTTTAGGAATCCATAATTCACTCAAACCACTTTTCCTAAAATGTTCCACCAAATCATTAGCACAAGCATCTTCCTTTTGGGTAATTAAAACTAATTGTTCGCCTCGTTTGTCATCAGGAACGACTACAACACCTTGCAAATAGCCTTCCCATAATGTGTTTATTGCAAATTCCACAGCTCCTAAAGAGATCATCTCACCAGCTATTTTTGCAAATCGTTTTAATCTGCCTTTTATTGCGATAAAACCCTCATCATCAACATCTACAATATCACCAGTATCATACCAATCATCATTTCCTAGCGGTTGAAGAACACCAGGATTATCATGTCTCATATAACCAAGCATTACATTATCACCCCTCACTAAAAGTTTTTGACCTTCTTCTATTCCGTCAACTTTTTCAAGTTTATATTCCATACCAGGCAAAATTTTCCCAACAGTTCCAGCTTTCAAATACATAGGTGTATTGACGGCTATAACAGGTGAAGTTTCCGTAGCACCATAACCTTCTAAAATTCTAACACCAAACTTAAACATCCAAGCTAATCTTGTAGAATCTTTTAATTTTTCGGCACCAGCAATAACATATCTGGTATTGAAAAAATCATATTGATGTCCTAATTTTGCATAACCAGATAGGAAAGTATCAGTTCCCAATATCACAGTCGCACTTGTATCATAATTCAACTCTGGAACCACCCTATACTTCAAAGGTGATGGAAATAAAAACGATTTCATACCAGACAAAACAGGTAATAAGAATGAAGTACTCAAACCAAATGAATGAAATAAAGGCAAACAAGAGAAAAATACATCTCTACTATTCAATGACAAAACACCCAACATTTGATATCTATTTGATTGCAGATTTTTATGAGATAAAACAACACCCTTTGGTGTTCCCTCAGAACCCGATGTAAACAATATAATCGAGGCATCATTGCCATCTCTTTTTGGTAAATATGATGTTTTTGATTTAAAAATTCCTGTTAACTTTGCTTTCAATGATATCTTTACATCTTCAAGATAAATTAGTCTTATCCCAGCGTCTTTTATAGATTGTTCCAATACCATCAATTCAAGAGTTTCTATAAATTTATGACTTGTAATAATTGTCTTTATATTTCCAGTTTTGCAAGCTCCTAAAATGCTATTCAAACCGCTTGTAAAATTTATCATAGCAGGGATTTTATCCACAGCAATCAATCCAAAAAACGAAATAGCAAGATCACAACTATTGAAAATCATCAATCCAATTCTATCTTCTTTAACTATTTCTTTAAAAGCTTCACCTAAAACATAAGACTGTTTTATAAGTGAATTATAAGAAATCGGTCGCCTCCTCGCATCTTCCAAAATCAAGCGATGTCCGCCAAATACTTTTTTAGCATTCACTAAGGACTTAAACAAATTATGTTCCCTATTTGAAGTTTTGTAGTACATATCAACCATAAGCTTATAAAGCTGTGTTGAAACATCCTGTCTTCTTCCTCTGCCTTTTACATCTTCATCAACATGAAACTTTGTAGGAGGTAGAATTTTAATACTAACTTTTGTGAACCAATATGTTTTTTCCTTATCCTTCACATAAGCGAATTTACTATATTGAGCACCTTTAATTCTAATAGGTAATATCGTAGCATTAGTTTTATCAGCAACCAACCCCGCACCTTCATAAACTTTCATCAAATTTCCTGTAACACTTACCCTGCCCTCTGGGAAAATCATACATTTTTTGCCAGCGTTAACTTCATCTATGATTGTTTTTACAGACATAGGATTTGTGGGATCAATTGCCAAATAATCAATTAAACTCAAAAACGGTTTCGCCCACCACTTTTCAGCTATATGAGTATTTACAACAAACATAATTTTCTCTGGTAAGTAAGCGGCTAATAAAATACCATCAATCAATGATGTGTGATTGGCAATTATTATAACCTTATCGCCAGCCTTAGAATAATTTTCA
Source organism: Rickettsiales bacterium (assembly GCA_028688645.1). Lineage (GTDB taxonomy): Bacteria > Pseudomonadota > Alphaproteobacteria > Rickettsiales > UBA1997 > CALXSC01. Next base: position 9,003 of record JAQTXT010000023.1, on the reverse strand, counting down.
AGTCCTTGAACCTTAACATTAAAAAATATATTTATAAAAAATTTCACAACACTTTTAATCAAAGCATCAGGAACAATTCCAGCATTTTTGAACATTTCCATTTTTCAAATTAACACGAAGGAAATCTAAATCAAAAATCTTCAATATCAATAAATTTTATTTATTTTTCAAGAATATGCAATTTCTTAAGCAAGTCATTTTTCATCAGTTCATCCATATTTAAACCTCTTTTAAATGAATAAAAAACGCACTAAAAAAGTGCGGAAGTTAAACTAACTGACGGAATCAGCTCTTACAGCCTTTTGGATTGTAAGCAATCCATTATAACCGTAAGCCTCCGCTAAATCGTTAGATATAACGAAAGCCCGCAGACTAAATTTAATCTCGTTTCGGTAGTTTACACCGTCAACTTTGCCCATAGGCAATATTATTTTAAATGTTTTATTCTGTTTTTTAATATTAAAAAAAGTTTCTAAAAAATATCCCAAAATCTTTTTTAATAATAGAGCCTTCATCAAAAGGTCTTTCTTGATTACCAATATCTTCTAGAGTCTTTCCATTATCATTTCTAAAATTTTGAATATAGTAGTTTTTCTTATAATTTCTTGAGCGCAAATCAACTATTATCATATTAACATCATTTTCATTTAATAATTTTGTATGAACCGTGGTTCTCACTTCCATATCAATATTTGAAGAAATTAAGAAATCTAATGTTTGAGAAAAAACCTCAAATATATCATTTTTTGTAATAGATAAAAATTTATTTTTTGGTGCTTTATAATCTAATGCGACAAAATCAATAACTTTATCTTTAACTAATTTTTTTACTAATTCAAAATTTGTTCCATTAGTATCGATTTTGATTAAAAATCCCATATCTTTAATTTTCTTTGCAAAATCATATAATTCATTCATTAAAGTACATTCACCACCTGATAACACAACACCATCAAGCAAACCTTTTCTTTCTTTTAAAAAATCAAAAACTTCTTTTTCATCAACATTTTTATGTTGTCCAATTATAAAATCTGGATTATGGCAATAAGGACATTTAAAATTACACCCAGCAAACCATATAATACAAGCGGTCTTATCTGGAAAATCTTGAAATGTAAATTTTGTAATATCAACTATTGGTAACATTTTATAATACTGTTTCTTAAGATTGTAAAAATTTAATATAAAAAAACAAGCTTGATTATTATTTTAAAACTCATATAAATTTTAGTATACTTTGAGAATATATTTTATGAAATTTAAAAATAGCAAATTGGATTTTTTTTCAAAAACACAAAATTATCTGTGGGGAACTTTTTGGATTGTTTTTTCATTAACTATATTTATGTCAATATTTTCATATAATACAAACGATATTTCTATTAATAGCGTATCGACAAGTCCAGAAATTCACAATATACTTGGAAAGTTTGGTTCTTATTTTTCAGATATTTTATTACAAATTTTTGGTTTTTCATCAATTTTATTTGCTATAACCTTTTTAATACTTGGTACAAAGCTTTTATTAAATAAAATTATTTACAATAAATGGCAAAAAATTTTTGCATTTATCGGGCTTTTTGTAAGCTTAACAATATCATCAAACATTATTTTTGCCAGTAATTCTTGCGGTATTGAAATATGTAATGGAATAATTGGTAATGTTATCGTAGATATGCTATATTATATTCCTCAATTTTTATTACTTTTATTTTGTTTGTTAGTATTTTTTATTTCAATCTCATTCTTTTTAGATATAAGAAGAAATTGGTGGCTAGTTAAATCAGCGAGAATATATAATTTTTTAAAAGCCAGCATAAAAAATATAATAAAATTATTCAGTTTTATATTTAAATTATTTACAACCAAAAAATTTAGAGAAAATTTAAAAAGATTTTTCATAAAAATATTTAGTAAAAATGAAGCTAATTTTGTTTTAGTTGAAGATGAAGAAGAGATAAAAATAGAAGAAAAACCAAATCAAGAAAATAAAAATAAAAAAGATAATCTAATAAAAGTAATATTCAGCCGAAAGAATAAAGAAAAATTATTACCAGAAATAAAAACAGAAAACATTTCAAAAATATTGACTAAAACAGAAAAAACAATAACTAAAATGATTGGCAACTATGTATTGCCAAATGTTAATTTGTTGAGAAAAAATGACGGCAAAAATAAAATATCTATATCAAAAAATGAATTATTATCGCAATCCGCAAGACTTCTTGATATAATGAAAGATTTTGGTATAAAAGGAAATATGCTTGATGTAAAAGCTGGTCCAATTATTACCTTACATGAATTTGAACCCAGCGCTGGAACAAAATCTTCTAGAGTTATAGGGCTTGCAGATGATATAGCAAGATCGATGTCTTCTATATCCGCAAGAATTTCTGTAATACCAGGCAAAAATGCAATGGGTATTGAATTGCCTAATAAGCAAAGAGAAATGATTTATATAAGAGATTTGATAGAAAGTATTGAGTATAAAAATAGCAGATATCCTTTACCTATGATTATTGGAAGTGATATAGCAGGTGAAGCTGTTATTGCGGATTTATCAAAAATGCCTCATCTACTTGTTGCGGGAACCACTGGTTCTGGAAAATCAGTAGCAATTAACACAATGATTACTTCGCTGCTCTACAAAATGACTCCAGAACAATGTAAATTCATAATGATAGATCCAAAAATGCTAGAATTATCAGTTTATGAAGGAATACCTCATCTATTAACACCAGTTGTTACAGAACCCATAAAAGCCATTACCGCATTAAAATGGGTATGTAGAGAAATGGAAGATAGATATAGAATTATGGCAAGTCTTGGTGTTAGAAATATAGCAGGCTATAATGAGAAGTTAAATAGCGCTATCAAAGAGGGACATAAATTGACAAGAAAAGTTCAAGTTGGTTTTGATAGTGAAACAGATGAACCAATCTATGAAGAAAAAGAAATAGAAGAAAAAGAGATGCCTTACATTGTTGTAATTGTTGATGAAATGGCGGATTTAATGATTACAGCAGGAAAAGAAATTGAGGCATCAATTCAAAGAATTGCACAAAAAGCTAGAGCAGCAGGTATTCACCTCATAATGGCAACACAGCGACCATCTGTGGATGTAATTACTGGTGTTATTAAGGCTAATTTCCCCACAAGAATGTCATTTCAAGTTGTTTCAAAAATTGATAGTAGAACAATTCTTGGAGAACAAGGAGCTGAACAATTACTTGGTATGGGTGATATGTTGTTTATGGCTGGTGGTGGAAAAATTATTAGAGCACATGGACCATTTGTATCAGACGATGAAGTGGAAAATATTGTCAATCAAATTAAATCACAGGGAATTAAACCTAATTATGTTGATGAGGTTTTAAAAAATAATGATGAATTTAGCGACGATGAAAGTTTCGGTGGAAGTAGCAATAATGGAATGGGTGGTAATCCTGATTTATTTGGTGTAGATAATGATAGAGATTTTTATCAACAAGCTTTAAATATAGTTAAAAAAGAAAGAAAATGTAGCATAAGTTATATTCAAAGAAGCTTGAGAATTGGCTATAATAAAGCGGCAAACATAGTAGAAGAGATGGAAAGAAATGGCGTTTTGAGCAGTCCAAACAATATGGGAAAGAGAGAAATTCTAGTTCCTGAAGATAAAAAATAGAAATTGTTAATTTCAAATATAGTATTCTCTGGTTAACTCAACTTTTTTATTTTTTATAGTTCTTAATTAATTTATGGATTGATTTCCGCCTTCGCAGGAATGATAGTTCATAGCAGTATTTCTGTCATTCTCGCGAAGGTCAGAATCCAGTAGATATATTTAGTTTTATTAATATTTCCAATAAGAAAGAGTTAATCAGAGATTACTATATAATAAAATCTATAAGTATAACATTACCAATAATATAGATTACAAATATATTGAAAACTAAATATTTCGTTATAGCTTTAACATGGAATAATAACTTTTAATTTTATGGAAACTATCAAAGTTATACATAAACGAAGAAGTATAAGAAAATTCAACAAAACAGAAATATCAAAACAGGATATTGAGACGATTTTATCAGCTGGCATGACTGCTCCTAGCGCTATGAATAAGCAATCATGGAGATTTATTTTAATTACTGATGATAAGATAAAGCAAAAAATTACTGAAATTTCTCAATATACACAAATGGTTGTTGAATCACCGTTGTCAATATTGGTTTGCGCTGATAAAGATGTTAGTTTTGGGGAATTTTGGACTTTTGAATGCTCAGCTTGTATTCAAAATATGCTCTTAAGTGCTTGTGCTTTAAATATTGGAAGTGTTTGGACTGGCATTGATGAGGAAAGAAGAGAAAAATTTATAAAGTTATTTAATTTACCAAGTAATATTGTTCCGCATTCTCTAATAGTATTTGGTTATTCTGATATCTCTTTTGAAGAAAGAAACTATTTTGACAAAAGTAAAATTCACACAAACAAATGGTAATTATCTATGAAACAAAAAACAATACAAAATCCAATTTCATTTAGTGGTATAGGTCTACACAGTGGTATTAATGTTAATATAACTATAAATCCAGCAGAAGCTGATACTGGAATTGTTTTTAGAAGAATTGATATAGATAATGAAAAAAATGAAATTAAGGCTTTGTATAGTTCCGTTGTAAATACGAATTTAGGAACAACAATTGGCTTGTCAAACTGTTTTCAACAGTTTTTAAGTAAAGCATTATTAAAGTTTGGAATTATAAAAGAACACGGAATAATTGTTCGAACTATAGAACATTTTATGGCGGCTTTATGGGCTTGTGATATTGATAATGCAATTATTGATATAGATAATAAAGAAATTCCAATATTAGATGGCAGTTCTGATATGTTTGTAAAAAAAATCCAAAAAGCTGGAATAAAAGAATTAGACAAAGAAAGAAAATATTTAGTGGTAAAAAAAGAAATAGAAATAAATAATGGTTTTGGTGCTATTAAATTAATTCCTTATGATGATTTTAAAATTGATTTAGCTATCGATTTTCAATATGGTGATATTGGAAGACAAGTTTATTCTTTTGATGGTAAACAAAAAACTTTTTTAAATGACATATCAAAAGCTAGAACATTTTGTAATATCAAAGATGTTGAATTTATGCGTAAACATGGATTAGCATGCGGTGGAAGTTATGATAATGCTATGATTTTTGACGATCACAACCTTTTAAACGAAAATGGTTTTAGATTTGAATATGAACCAGTAAAACATAAATTACTTGATTGTTTAGGTGATATGCTCACTAGCGGTTATTTTATGAAATGTCATATAATATCAAATAAGGGCGGACATACACTCAATAATAAAATTCTGAAAAAATTATTTTCTGATAAAGAAAATTATGAAATAAAATAATTTTTAAAAATTTCTATATTTTATTCCGCTAAAATTTTTTATTAATCACGATTTATTAAATGCATCTTTAATATGATAATTAAATTCTGCACTAAATATTAATATTGTGGCCATTATTTGGAAAAAAAATAATGTAATTATTATTCCAGCTAAACTTCCATATACTACTTGAAATTGAGACATTTTCGTCAAATAGAAAGTTAATATTTTTAGAGAAATAGACCAGCCTACTAATGTCAACAATGATCCCCAAATAACATTTTTTAATTTATTTTGTTTTGATGGTATTATGTAATAAATTGAAATTATAAATAAAAACATAAATAAGTTTACCAATAATGGTCTTAAGACTATAAAAATATTATCTGAATTATATCCTATAGGTATAAAATGACTTACAAATAATAATAATTTTGGAAAAATTATTGTGAAAAAAATTGCAGATATAATTAAAATAGTTATGAGTAAAAATTTAAGAATACTACCAAGTCTTCCTAACAAATATGATCTGTTTGTTTTTATTCTAAACGCTTTATCTAATATGCTTTTTAACTCTTGAACTAATGACGATGCACTCCACATTAAAGTTAATGTTGCTATTGATAAAATACCAACTTTCGAACCGTTAATCACATTATCTATCACTGGTAAAAGTGTTTTTGTTATATCGCTTGGCAAACTCGTACTTAAAATATCAATTAATTTTATACCTATCTCGGTTTGTCCAAAATAACCGATTAAAATTGTGAAAAAAATCATAAATGGAAATATTGCAAATATAATCGAGAAAGCAAGATACCCTGCATTTTCAAAACCATTATGTAAATTAAATGTAAAAACACTTTTATAAGTTATTGCCCAAAGTTTTTTTAAAAAAATTTTAATTTTTTCAACATAAATTAATTTTTTGTATTTTAATATCATATTTATTGTTTAGCCGTATTATTAATATTTTTATCCAAAATATATTCATAAACAATAGAATTTTCTATTATTCTTTGAACATAATTTCTTGTTTCTGAATATCCTATCAATTCTAGCCAATTTACAACATCTTTTATATTTGTCATTTCTCTTGGATCTCCATAATCTGCAATCCATCTATTCACTGGTGAAGGACCGGCATTATAAGAAGCTATTGCTAAAATTTGTGAACCTTTAAATTGTTTTATCAATGAATTTATATAATAAGAACCAAGCAATATATTGTAAGAAGGATTAGTTTTTAAAGCCTTAAAATTATATCTCAAATTCATTTGTTTTGCAACTTGCTTTGCTGTATCTGGCATCAATTGCATGAATCCTGTTGCACCAACTTGACTTGAAGCTGATACATGAAAACCACTTTCTTGCTTGATTAAAGAATGTACTAAATGCGAATTAGGATTTTCAAGATTTATGATATTTAAAATTGGAAAAAGATTATCAACAAAATATACATCTTTATAGGTTAAATTTTTCGCCATTTTTGTAATTAATTCTTCATCACCAGTATTTTTAATAACTTCAAAAATAGCCGCCATTTCGCCTTTTGTTTTTGCTGTATTTATAGCAGTTGCAAAAAGATTACTATAATCTTTTTTACTTCCATTACTTTTTGATATCAAATAAGCAATTTTAACTATATCATTATTAAGAGTTACTTCCTCTTCTTCTTTTGTAAATAACGGTTCTAATGGCAATGGATTTGTATTTATAAGAGAAGGCATATCTAATAATTCATTTTTTGCATGAAATGATAATTGACCATAGAAATATAATGGATATTGAGAACCAATATCATACCATTTCATAGCTTCTTCTTTATTGTTATCAGCCTCCATAGCTCTACCAGCCCAATAAGCTGCCCTTGATTTACTAATTGGATAGCTAACAGCATTGTACATATTGTAAAAATGATAATAAGCATCTTTTTGTCTGTTTAAAAAAACTAATGCTATCCAACCAGAGAGCCACTGAGCTTCAGCATAATCCGCAGTTCCATATTGCAAATTATTATTTACTGTAATAAAATAGGCTTTTTTGTAATCTTTATTTTTTAGCAATTCTCTAGCATAATATTTTTGATATAGCCACCATTTTTCTGAATGTTTAGTATCTTTTTTAATATCCAATAACAATTTTAGTGCTTCTTTCGCATCATTGTTTTTGTGCAAATATACAAATCTTGTATATAACAATAATTCATTTTCTCTCAAATCTCTAGGAATAGATCTCAAAATATTATTGATATATTTTGGATTTTTATTAATCTCTATTATAGCTGAATATAAAGTTCTATACTGCAAACTCAAATTACTCATTAGTGTATTTGAGTCAGAATAATTTTTTTCCCATAACAAATTTCCTATTTTTTCGGCATAATCATTTTCTGATATATATATAGAAAATAAATTTAAAAATTTATTCATTTCTTCATCATTAAAGTCATATGAATAAAAAGTTTTAATTATATCTTTTTTTAATTCTTCATCAGCAATGTTACTATTAAGCACATATTTATCTTCTAAGATTTTTATTGCAGTAATTGTTTTAAATGGTTTTATTTTTTGAAAATATTCTTCAACAAATTGATATGGAATATTCTTAGTTGTATAAATACTTTCCGCTTTAATTTTTAAATCAGTAATATTTGGTAAATAAGAGTGGGTTTCAATGAATAAAAGCAAATTATCAAATTCTGTATCTGCACTTGATATTGTTATATTACTATATTTTTTCCATAAAACATAATCTATTATAGCATCTTTTAAGTTTTCACTTTTGATAGAATCCGCCCAAGATAAAGCTTCAGTCCAATTTTGTTTATTTAAAAATTTTTCAGTTTTATTAAAAGTTTTTATGTCTGCAGCATCAAGTTCCAATTTTATTTTTATTTCTTGATTGGTTTTAAAAAATAAATTTTTACTATTTGATTGATTATAAGCAATTTCAGCGAGAGCAAGTGTATTACAATAGAATACACAAAAAAATATGAAATATCTAATAAAAACTTGCATTTGCATCAAAATAGTATAATACTCTAAACTATATAAAATTTTTTAATAAAGCAATAATTTTATGTCTAATGATAAAGTTATAAAGGTTAATTATTTTAATGTTAACAATCAAAAAAATTCAATATTGGAAAATGCAAAATTTCAAGATAATAATTTAAGTAAAGATTTAAAAAAAATTGAAAATCTAACAGAAGAAATAAAAAAAGATTTATCCAAAGAAGAAACTAAAAATAATTTAATTCAATTTAAGAAAAAATAATCATAAATATGTAGTCAAACCAAATAACATTTAATATAGATAATAATTATATTTCTTGTCATTCCGTAGTTGGATTTTCTTAGTGAGGAACGAACTTAGAAAATCCAAATATGAAATCCAAATTAATTTTATATGGATAAAAAAATATAGACTGCAAATGGAGGAATTTCTAAGCTCACTTCATTTGCTAAAACCTTAGCTTTGCAGTGACATACATGTATTAAATGTTATTTGGTTTGACTATATAATCATTCAACTTTTAATTTGTGCCATCTAAATCCAACTTTCAGTTTAAATAATTTCATCAATTTAGTTTTTATTTTCCCTCAATACATTAAGTTTTAATA
>JAQTXT010000147.1 GCA_028688645.1 Rickettsiales bacterium | reverse complement strand
GTATTCCATTAGTACCTTCTATTGGAGTGCCATCTGTTCCAGCAAGTATTCCATTAGTACCTTCAATTGGAGTACCATCTGTTCCAGCAAGTACTCCATTAGTACCTTCAATTGGAGTGCCATCTGTTCCAGCAAGTATTCCATTAGTACCTTCAATTGGAGTACCATCTGTTCCAGCAAGTATTCCATTAGTACCTTCAATTGGAGTGCCATCTGTTCCGTTAAGTACTCCAGTGATACCTATAGTTCCAAGTTCTATACCTGTCATTACGAGTATTCCATCATCTCCAATTGTAGTGTCAACTACACCATCGAGTACTCCATTAGTACCTTCAATTGGAGTGCCATCTGTTCCAGCAAGTATTCCATTAGTACCTTCAATTGGAGTACCAACTCCGTCTAGTTCTTTGGAACCTAGAAATGTTGAGAGCCTTGTTGCTCCGCAAGATGGTGTTTTATCTGTTTCTGTAGATTCTCAAACTGGAAGATATATTTTGATTCCAAGTTTCGAGGTTTTAGATTCTGAAGATGTTGATCGTAGTAGAGCAAGACCTTGGGGAAAATCTTGTATTTGGTATTCTACTGTTGAACCAGTTATTAGAGAAGAATATTTGTTACTTGAAAAAGCTATAGAATCCATGGATTCTGAAAATGATTCTTTGCTTTCAAATACTATGCAAAAATTACAAAGTCTTAATTCTGAAAAATATTCTGATACAACAAGAGTTAGTAGAGAATTTTTGGTAGGTGAATTAGAGACTCTTGATGCTTTAGTAAGATCTCATGATATTCCTTGCGCTCAAATTATTAGGCGTGATACTAATAGGACTAAAACTAATTCAGTTACAGATACAAAAGCTATTGCAGTTATAACATCTAAATTTACTTCAGAAGATACTTTTAGAGTTCAAATGAATAATGTAAAAGGAACTGGCGGAACTTTGTTTGTAGATTTACAATTCGATGATGAAGGCGAATACGCAGGTTGTGCTTTTTTGAATTTGGCTGATAAAAATAAAGCTATTAAGTTTGGTGAAAATTATGTTTCAGAAGGTATTGATAAAACTGCATTTAAAACTATGCTTAGCGGTTTAGATAGATTTATGGTTAATGGTGCTGATAGACTTCCAGATATATTAGCAGGTTTAGATGGACACAAACAAGCCAAAGGTCATGATGCTGAATCAAGAGAAGCAGCAACTACAGAACATGAATCAAATGTTGAACTTGATCCAAAAAAATCAAAAAAGTCAGACAAAGCTAGTACAAAAGTAGATTTTGGTCGCTATTAGTTATATTTATAGAAAATGTAATAGTATATTGTTGATTTTATTAAAATATCTGTTATTAGTTTAGTCGATTATGAATAATTTATTATGCAATTAAACTTTCTTTTTCCAACAAATATTAATATTTATGATGAAAAAAACTTTATCATTCATGACGGAAATAAAGATGCATTTATTTTTATTAAATCATTGAGCGGTTTGAATAATAATATTTTTTTACTGAGTGGATTAAAAAATAGTGGAAAAACTTATCTTTGCCATATTTGGCAAAAAATGACAAATGCAATTTTTGTTGATTCAAATATTTTTAATTTGAATTATGGAGAATTTGTTGTAGCGGTAGAAAGAACGATTTTCTCTAATGGTAAATATATACTAGAAGATTTGAGTGATATTGATGAAAACAAATTGTTATATTTTTTCAATATAATGTGTGAAAAACATTCTATATTGCTGATGACAAGTAAAAAAAATATTTCAGATTTTAATTTCACTATTAATGATTTAAAATCAAGATTCAACAATATAGTTAATATAAAATTATATGAATTAAATGAAAGTTCAAAAAGAGAGATAATATTAAAGTTATTGGCCGATAGACAGATGAATATAGATTCTGAAGTTTTGGATTTTGTGTCAAACAAAATAAGCGGAAATTATGATGTAATTTTTAAGTTTGTTCATGATTTGGAAAAAATAGTACAAAATGGTGAATTAAAGAAAATTAAAATTGGCAATGTAAAAAATTTAATTTAAAAATTTCTTAAATGATATTAAAACAATATAAGTGGTGGCCCCTACGGGAATCGAACCCGTGTCGCCAGGATGAAAACCTGGTGTCCTAACCGCTAGACTAAGGGGTCATAGCTTAACATATTATAGTTAATGGCTTTTTTATTGTCAAGAATAAATTAGTTGTAAAATTAAAAAAAGTATTTTATATATAAAATGTGATAATTAATTGTTGTAAAGTCTTATATGAGTATAATCAAAGTTAGGGATAAAATTTTATTTTTTTTAAAAAAAATAAAAAATGAAATATTACTTTTATCTGATGGTAAGGCAAAATTCAATTATATGTTATATTTATGGGGATTAACTCCAGCCATTGTTATAACATTCTTTTTTCAAAAACAAATAGATTCAATTAAAAATTCTGCATTAATTTTTATTGTATATTTGCTTATATCTTTGTATTTTTTATGGCATCTTTTTGTTATAAGAAAAACATTAAAAGTCCAACCAGAATATAAACGAGTAAAGCTAAGTAATAGGGAACTATTCAAAGATAAGACTAAAGAGGAAATTGAAGCTATTAAAAAAGACAAAAGAAAAAGTAAATTTAGAAAATTAATTTTATTGGAAGGATGGGAATCTACACCTCCATATATTATGATTGCTTGTTTTGATACATATGTTGCCTTGACTCAAATACAGGGTATGTTTAATATTTTTTAAATAGGTTGGTCTATGAGTGAAAATTCAATACAAAATGAAACATCAATCCAAAGCCCTGAAGAAATTAGTGTAAATGATAAATTAAATAAAGTTGAAGATACCACCGTTAAAGAACCAGTTACGAAAGTTGGAGCAGAGTTGAAAGAAGAAGCTACGAAAGTAAATCAAACTCAAAATCAGGTTCAATCTGCAAAAACAGTAAATACAGAGCAGAATAAGCAACAAAAAACTCAAAATCAAAAACCAACTCCACAACAAAATCCAAAAAATAAAATTACAAGTGAAGCCGATCTTGAAAGAGTATTACTTGATAAAAAAATTATTACAAAAGATCAACTTGATGTCGCTTTAAAAGAAAAAGCTGATAAGGGTAGTAAAGAGAGTATTGGAAATATACTTGTTACAATGGGTCTTATAACAGACTCAATGCTTGGTGAGGTTTTAAGCTCTCAATCTGGAAGTGAAAATTTTGATTTAAAATCATCTATTATAGACCAAAGGCTAGTTCATAAGGTTCCAAAGGGATTTGCTATGCAAAACAAAGTGATCCCAGTTTCATTTTCTAAAACTAGTATAACTGTGGCAATATCAGATCTTTATGATATTATAACTTTAGATCAAATAAAAAGATTCTTCCCATCACAATTTAGAATCATTCCTGTATATGCTACAGAAACAGATATTCTGAAAGCAATAGATCAGTATTATGACTATGAAATGTCTATCGATGGTATTTTAAAAGAAATTGAAAGTGGAAGCATAAAATATGATGAAGAGGAAAGTATGCAGGGTAATTACAAAAGCCCTATGGTGCGACTTGTTGATGCTTTGCTGACAGACGCTGTGAGAATCGGCGCATCCGATTTACACTTCGAACCAG
>JAQTXT010000146.1 GCA_028688645.1 Rickettsiales bacterium | reverse complement strand
TTTATCATTATCTGCTGCAATGATTATTTTATTATTTGGATATTTTATTCTAATTTCAGAAACAACACTATCCATATTTCCTGCGTCAAAAGATACTATTGTGGGATCGCTAGTTGCCATATAAACACTTGAAGCAGTAGCATAGCCTTCAGCAACATATATTGTGCTATTATCATCTATTGTTCCTATCAGATGGAAACAACTCTTCTTTTTTCCACCAGATAGAAATAGTTTATTGGTTTCATTTCCATCTTTAAATTTGATTTTTTCATCGAATATGTATTGCAAACTCCAAAGTTTATTGTTTATGTCTCTTAATGGTATTACAAGAGCATTTTGTTTATACTTTTCTAAATACCCATAATGAGTATCAAAAGCATTAACTTGTTTTTTAATAAGATATTTTGAATTATTACAATCTTCCGATAAAGTATTCCATTCTTCATTTGCCTTTATAGAGATTTCTTCCCAAGATTTTTGCTTTTCTATTTCTGAGAATCTTTTTGCTTCTTCTATTTTTCGTCTTAATTCAGATTTTTGACTCGGAGAAAGAGAATTATATTTATTTTGGTTGATAGGCCTATCTACTCTATTTAATTGCTCAGACCAATCATCAGCTATAATATAATTTTCAAAGCAAAGATACCAATGATTAAGATGATATCCAAAGCGGTGAATTTTTTCATCTTGGATTATATTTTCAGTTATATAATAGCCATTGTCTATCAGAATATCTTTTACTAAAATATTAGAGTTATAATCAAAATTACAATCAGAGTTATAATTACGCGTCTCACATTTTGCCTCATAATTTTTTATTTGATAATCTTTTGCTTGATAATTTAAATTATTATTGCTATCATTATCAGTGTCTAGAGAGGTTAATTCAGCATTATTGCTCATTTTGACCTCCTTTTTTATTATTCTCTATAAAAGCTTCAAGATCATCAAGTCTATACTTAATAAGTCTTCCTATTTTGATATAAGGTAATTTATATCTTTTATTACAGCTCCAAACAGCAAGAGTGTTTTCTTTTACTCCGAGAAACTCTGCCGCTTGTTTGCGGGTTAGTAGATGGTTTATTTTAGGTATATTATTCATTTTGAATTCCTAATTATTAATAAAAATGTGATTTACCACTAATTGGAATATAAAATTTGGTGAATAATAAAAAATAACGCAAAAAACCCTGCATGTTTGCAGTGATGTATTTTTTGCAGTATTATTTTATCATTTGCTTCGTTTTTTTGGGTCTACCTTTTTGTCTCAATTTCTTTGATGCTAGTTTTTTCCATATTTCTTCAAACTTTCTTTGAGATACATTATAGAGATCTTTTGCGAGCGACATATAATAAGTTTTGCGATTTGATTCTACTTTATTTAAAGATTTTAATTTTTTAAAATGTTCTATAAACTTTTTATTTAAATTCTCTTGAATCTTATTTCGTTCTAATCCGCTAAAAACTCCTTTGATATTATCCAATAGATAATTTTCTTTTATTATAAATTCTTTTAAATCATCGTTAAATAATACCAATTCCGTAAAGTCGCAAACTCTCAAATTATTTTCTAATGTATTTATTCCGGTAGATTTATTCAAATCTATAATGATTGAAGGTTTGCTTTTACTTTTTGGTTTACATTCTATGGAAACTATATCTTGTAATTTAGACACATTTCTAACTAAATAAATTTCAAATTCTAAGTTTAATATTTCTTTTGTACCAAGATGCATAATCTGACTACATTTGATTATTCCATTATCCTTTTTAATGTCTAAAATCTTTATCAAAAAATCGCCAATTTTATCAAGGCAAATACTATAAGCTAGGGTCTCATTATTTTTCAGTAGTTTATAATTACCGCAAGAACAACTTATAAATAAATTTTCATCTAACTTATTAACTTTACATTGCTTACCACAACTACAATCTATTAAACTTAAATATATTTCTGTTAATTGAAAATTTTCTTTTATAATATTGAATATTTCAGAAGGTATCCAACGATATTCACTGTATTCTATAATATTTTTTCCACTAGCAAAATCTGAGATTATTTTATTAATTATTTTATTTAGCATTTTATGAATTTATTTTTAATACCCCACTTTTTTTAAAACATTCAATTATCTCGAAATCTACATCTTCCTGTTCTAGTCCACTTATTTTATTTCCATTTGTAATAGTTACCCTTTTAGATAAGATATGATTATTTTTTGAATATCGATCTTCGTAATAAACAACAAACCGAACCCATGATACTTTAACATCTTCTGGAGAAATTGTATTTTTTGATTTTGTTTCGAGCATCATAAGTTCAGACAATCCATCATAAATATTTTCATATTGACCATTATAGCTATTTTTACAACTAGTAACCTCAAATTTCATTTTTTTAGACTTAGAATAAAAACTTATTGAGAAAGGGATTATATTTTTTATTTTTGAAGTTGGTATTATAGTAAATTTAATGTCTTTCTGAGATACTATAGTTTTAAATACAAGCTCTGTATCACAAATTTCATTTTCTTTTTGCTCATCTTCTATTTCTTTTTTTTGAAATATTACATCCGCAATTATTTTATGAACACTTTTTCTTATATAGGAATCTTGCGCATAAACTTTTACATAATTATTATTCGAATCATACTTTATTGTAATATCAACTACTTTTCTTAAAAGACTATTTTGAGCTTTTTATTTTCTACTATCTCTCGTTCTTCCTGTGGAAAATCTTCAAAAAAGATAAGAACATATTTAATATTTCCTATATCTATAGTTTCAACACAAGACTGTTGAGCCCTATCTTCCCTTTTTAAGTAACTTTCAATTTCTTTTGCTAGCTGATTAATTTTTTCTTCATTTATATCTATATTACAAGAGGAATAATCATTTCTGGCATCACACCATCTTTTGCTACAGTTTTCGGTTTGACTAATTAAATAAAATTCATCAAATTCTTTTATATCGCTATTTAAAAAAAGAATAAAAGCTTTATTATAGTTATTGTTAGTTTTATTAATTAAATCAATTATATTTGAACTAATAGAATTTTTGTATCTTATAATTGGCATTATCGCTTTTTTTGAACTCATTTTAAAGATTTTATTAAGATCAGCATAAACATCATCTTTTAATGATTTTGCTTCTATTACACTTATTTTTCCATATAAAAAAAGAGCAAATTCTTCCTTTTGTTTACTCTTTTCTTTATCCCAATCTATATCAAAAAATAAATTTTTCCTTTCATTAAAATATTCTTTTAAATATTCTAAATCTACCTGTTTAATTAGAGTTTTAATATTTTCAACACCAATCGAAATACATTTTGTCATATTTATAACCTATTTTTTTAACATCTTATGACGGAAGTATAAATAAAGATATAAATTAATCAACAAAGTTGTATTGTAAAATCATTGTAAATTGTCGTATAAGTTCACACTTATATCTATATTTTTAGCTTTAACATATTTTAAAACTAGAGCTAATCCTTGTGTTGTTCTATCGCAAACTATATCTTGAGTTAATTTTAATTTATCTTGAACGACTTTTGTATGATTTCTCTTCAAAAATCTATAATAAAGTATTCTATCCATTTGTTTTGGTAGATTTATTTCTTTTAAA
>JAQTXT010000022.1 GCA_028688645.1 Rickettsiales bacterium | reverse complement strand
AAATACTGGATTTATAAAAGAAGAAGGACACGAAGCAATCGTTAGAATGATGAAAGCATCGCATATCATTAATAAAAATATGCAAGGTATCAGTTATATAGATGATTCAAAAAAAACAATAAAAATAACATAAAATAAATCTTATAAAATATCTCCTAATTATTAAGTAATTAGGAGATATTAAAAACATTGAATTTTTTATTTAAAATCTAATGAACTTAAGATTATTTTAAACCAATCTTTTTTCTTCTGTTGAAGGAAGATTTATCAGAAACAAAATATGATCCTTGCTTTTTAATGGAAGATCCTCTTCTATTACTTGGCATTAATCCTTCTATATCATATCCAGAACCACTTTTTTTCTGATCTTCAGACTTTCTCTTTGGGGCAAAACCTCTTGCTTCCATACTTTTAGTCCTTCTATCTTTAAAATAATCTCTAGGATTTTTTACTTCTTCTCTACCTTGTCCTTCAACTCTTTCTTCTCTAGAAAAATTATCTTTTTTTCCAAAAAATCCTTTTCTATCACCCGTTCTGTCGTCACTTCTTCTATTATTACTTCTTCTGTCGTCACTTCTTCTGTCATCTCTCTCACCATATTTCTTACCGTCTTTTCTGTCAAAACTCTTTTTGCCAAAAAATCCATCTTTTTTATTTCTGTCCTTACTAAAGCCAAAACTTCTTTTTTTATCACCAGCTAAATTATCGCTATCACTGCTAGCAACATTATTACCTTCGCTATTTCTGTTATCATATCTTTTTCTTCTGTCTCCATCACTTCTTCTGTCTCCATCACTTCTTCTATCATCACCGCTGCTACTGCTTCTCCTTCTTTCATCACCACCACTTCTCATTCTATCTCCACCACCACTTCTCATTCTATCTCCACCACCACTTCTTCTATCATCGCCACCTCTTCTATCTCCACGACCACTTCGTCTTTCCCCACCTCTTCTGTCTTTATGTTTTGAAAAACCTGCGTCTTCTTCATAGTCTCCAGTGCTTATTAAAGATTTAATATCTCTCATTTTTCCCTCATCTTCTTTACTACAGAAAGATATTGATGTTCCGCATACTTCAAGTCCTCTTGAACATCTACCAATTCTGTGGATATAATCTTCAGGAGATTGTGGTAAATCGTAATTAATAACCGTGTCTATGTGATGAATATCAAGACCTCTAGCTGCGACATCTGTAGCAACTAAAACATTAAATTTTTTATCTCTAAAATCTTTAATAATTCTAGCTCTTTTTGTTTGTCTTAAATCACCGTTAATAGCTTGTGCCATTATATTTTCTTTTTCTAACTTCTCTGCTAATTTTTCAGTAGCAAATTTAGTCTTCACGAAAATCAAAGTGAATGTCGTATCACCTCTAAGTTTTTCAAGCAAAACATTGAATTTTTTTGAATTCTCAACTTTTATAATTTCTTGACTTACATTAGCAGAAACTTGATTAGAATCTCCTATTTTAACAATAACAGGTTCTCTTAAATATTTTTCTGTTATTTTTTCTATTTTTTTAGAAATAGTCGCAGAAAAAAGCATAGTCTGTCTTTGTTTAGGAAGACTTTTTATTATTTCATCTATTTGAACAGAAAATCCCATATCGAGCATTCTATCCATTTCATCTAATACCAAAACATCAAAATCATTTATTTTAAGTTTTTTACTATCTAAAAAGTCATTTATTCTACCTGGCGTTCCAACTATTAATCTTGGACTTCTATTTATAGACAACAACTGTTCTCTTATAGAAGCACCACCAATTATTAATGCTTTGTTTATATTTGCCTCTTTCTCGCAAAATGTTTTTACACTATCCATAATTTGCGTAGCTAATTCTCTAGTTGGAGCAACAATAATTGCTTTTTTCTTATTATCTTCAACTAATTTTGATAATATAGGAATTAGGAAAGCTCCTGTTTTTCCTGAACCTGTTTGAGAACATCCCAAAACATCAAGTCCTTCTTGAACAGCTGGTATTACACCCTCTTGAACTGGAGTTAAATCTTCATATTTGTTTTTTTCTAGCGCCGTTAAAATAATCTCCGGCAATTTCATTTCTTTAAATTTCATTTTTCACTTTAATATTTATATAAGTAATATCATTATATTACAATGCTTCAACCTTATTAGTACTTGAAAGTACCACGCATTATCAAAATCTTAAAATGATTATTTAATAGAATGGTTGCGGGTGAAGGATTTGAACCTACGACCTTCAGGTTATGAGCCTGACGAGCTACCAAGCTGCTCCAACCCGCGTTATAAAGCCTAAAGCTTAGTAGATTGTAATACATTACATTTTAAATAGCAAGATATATTTTAAATATATTCTTCTCCCATTTCGTCTCTATATACAGTTGGCTTTCTAACATCCCAAGCTATACCAGTTTTAACCACCTTTGCTGGATTTCCAGCTAATACGCAATTAACTTCATCAAATTTTTTCGCAACAACTGACGCCACACCAACTATACAATTATCAGGAACTAATGCATTTTTTGTTAAAGTGACACGTTCTCCTAACCATACATTGTCGCCAATCAATATTGGAGTTTTTGGAAGATTCAAAACTTTGTTCGTTTTAACGTCTATAACAGAATGACCATCTCCCCAAATCGTTACATTGTCAGAAATCATACAATTCTTGCCTATTTTGCATATATTATTTATAAGATATATACTTATACTTACAATACTTGTATTTTCACCAATTTCAAATTTATTGTTTTCACCATGAAGCCCAATATTTATTATACCTTTAATATTTTTATGTATAAAAATTTCATTATTATCACTATTTCCAAAAATTTTTATAACACTTTTTCCTAGTGGCATTTCTATTTTAACAATATTGTTATTTCCATTTATTTTTACCGTCAATCCTTCAATTTTTTTCCAAAATGGTTTTATATATTCTTTATTATTTTCTATAATTATAATCTTATTATTCTCTCCACTTTTGAATTTCAACTTGTGTCTTAATTCCTTGAAAGGAACAAAACAACAAAATAATTTTATAAATATCTTCCTTATTTTTTTCATAAAAGATTAACTAATGGTAATTATTTTTTTATAGTATGTATACTATTTTGATATATTTTAAAATCAATTATTAAACAACATAATAATAATTATTTTTTGAAATTGTCTAAGCGGTAATTAACTTCTATAAAAAATAAGATGATATTTTTGATAGGATAAATCTAAAAAAATCAATATAATAATAGAAAAATATAGTATAGTAAACACAAAGAAAAATCTAAAAATAAAAAATTTCTAAGGATAATATTTGGATAAATTTTTAAAATCATAATTATCATAATTTCCTTGATTATTTTAAAGAAATAAGTAATTTTACCAACAGCAATAAAAATAGTGGAATATGTTAAATAATTCTGTATATGCAAAATTTAATCAAAAGAGAGAAGAAGCCCTATTGGGTGGTGGTATTGAAAAAATATCAAAGCAACATAAATCTGGAAAGCTAACAGCACGAGAAAGAATAGAAGTCTTGTTAGATAGCGGAACATTTGAAGAATTTGGACTTTTTATGGAGCATAGATGTACTAATTTTGATATGCAAAGTAAAAAATACGCTGGAGATGGTGTGATCACAGGAAGTGGAACTATTAACGGTAGACTGGTTTTTGTGTTTGCACAAGATTTTACTGTTAGTGGTGGTTCACTTGGTGAAGCTCACGCTAGAAAAATTGAAAAAATTATTTCAACAGCAATGAAAGCAAACGCGCCTGTAATTGGACTTTATGATAGCGGTGGTGCAAGAATTCAAGAAGGTGTAGATGCACTTGGTGGTTTTGGTAGAATTTTCCAAAGAATAGTTGATGCTAGTGGTGCAATTCCACAAATATCAGTTATTATGGGACCTTGTGCTGGTGGAGCAGTTTATGCTCCCGCTCTAACAGACTTTACATTTATGGTTAGAAATACTTCATTCATGTTTTTGACTGGTCCAGAAGTTGTTAAAACTGTTACACATGAAGAATTAACAAAAGAAGAATTAGGGGGAGCTTCGACTCATACTGAAATAAGTGGCGTAGCTGATGGTGCATTTCAAAATGATATTGAAACACTATTACAAGTTAGAAGATTGTTTAATTTCTTACCATTAAATAATGAAGAACAAATTCCTTATCTACAGACAGATGATGATGCTGAAAGGATTGATGTGTCATTAAATACTTTAGTTCCAGAAAATCCAGTTCAAGCTTATGATATCAAAGAATTAATTTATAAAATTGTTGATGAAGGTGATTTTTTTGAGATAAAACCAGACTTTGCTAAAAATTTAGTTGTTGGCTTTGCCAGAATGGAAGGAAGGACGGTTGGTATAGTTGCAAATCAACCATTGGAATCAGCAGGAAGTTTAGATATTAATTCTTCAAGAAAAGGAGCTAGATTTATAAGATTTTGTGATGCTTTCAATATACCTTTAATTACATTAATTGATGTACCAGGATTTTTACCTGGAAAATTCCAAGAATATAATGGTGTAATTACTCATGGTGCAAAATTATTATATGCTTATGCTGAATCAACAGTTCCAAAGGTTAGTGTTATCACCAGAAAAGCTTATGGTGGCGCTTACATTGTAATGAATTCAAAACATTTGAGAAGTGATGTAAATTATTCTTGGAGTAATGCTGAAATTGCAGTTATGGGTGCCGAGGGTGCTATTAATATTATTTATAAAGATTTAGAAGGCAAAGAAAGAGAGGAAAAAATAAGAGAATACAAAGAACAATTCTCTACTCCATTCTATGCAGCTTCTAGAGGATATATTGACGAAATTATTCAACCGCAAAATACAAGAAAAAGAATTTGTGACGTATTGAGAATTTTGAGAAATAAAAAAGTTGGTAGACGAAATAAAAAACACGATAATTTACCACTTTAATTTAATTTTAAAAATAAAAAAGGAAAGAAATGTTAAAAAAATTTGCATTATTATTAATTATCACAGTATTAGTTAGTTCATGTGCTATTGATCCATATACAAATGAGAAAAAAGTATCAAATACTGGAAAAGGTGCGATAATCGGAGTTGCTGGCGGTGCTGCTGTTGGAGCTATAGCTGGCGGTAAAAAAGGTGCTTTAATAGGCGCAGCTGCTGGTGGTGTAACAGGAGCAGCAGTTGGTGGATATATGGATATTCAAGCCAAAGCACTTAGACAGGAATTACAGGGAACTGGGGTTAGTGTAAAAAAAGAAGGTAATCAAATTACTTTGGTAATGCCAGGAAATATCACTTTTGCTACTAATTCATATGTATTATCAGAATCATTTAAGCCAACTTTAACATCAGTATCCAAAGTATTAAAAAAATACAACAAAACTTATGTTAATGTATTAGGGTATACTGATAATAAAGGAAGCGTTGCAATTAATAACACTTTATCTTTCAACAGAGCTAATGCAGTTTCTAATTACTTTAAATTAAAAGGAGTTAGTGTAAATAGATTAATAGTTGAAGGAAGAGGACCAACAAATCCAATAGCTTCAAATTCAACGGCTAACGGCAGAGAACAAAATAGAAGAGTTGAAATAATATTAATTCAACAATAATAAAATATAACCTAAAGTGTTTATTAAAGTAATATTTTCTTGCAAAATATTACTTTAGATTTTATAAAAGTAGTAGTAATAATATCGGAAAAGTATGTTTTTTAGTTATTTAAAATCATTTTTTAGTATACAAAATAATATTGTAAATGTTAATTTTTTGTTAGCTAGAAGCGCTTTATCTTTTATAACTACTTTTGTAATTACATTTTGTATTTTAATATTTTTAATTTATATTTTAAAAAAACATAAATTTTTTCAACCGATAAGAAAAGAAGGTCCAGAATCTCATATTATTAAGAAAAAAAGTATTCCAACACTTGGTGGTTTAGCTTGTTGTTTTGGTTTATTAATTTCAACATTTTTGTTTTGTGATATGAATAATGTATATGTTATAGGCGTTTTAATTATTTCAATGTTATTTGGATTAATTGGATTGATAGACGACTTAACAAAAGTTTTTTTTCATAATACAGATGGATTTAAAGGCTCTACCAAAATTATGTTGGAAACATTGATTTGCGGTATAGTTTTATTATGGTTAATAATGAATGATTCTCCAATCACGAATGAACATGAATTATTTATACCATTTATTCATTATATGTTATATATAGGGATTTTGTTTATACCTTTTATTATATTTGTTATAATTGGTTCAGCAAATGCTATAAACTTAACTGATGGTTTAGACGGTCTAGCAATAATTCCCATAATTTTGTGTGCAATAGCATTTTTTATCATTTCATTATTTAATGCCTATGGTACAAATGCTCACATTATAAGAACAATAAATTTTGATAATCCATCAGAATTAGCAATCATGTGTTCTTCAATTATAGGAAGTGGTGTTGCCTTTTTTATATTAAATAGATATCCAGCACGAATCATTATGGGAGATGTTGGAAGTTTGATGTACGGAGCATTTTTAGGTAGTGTGGCAGTTATGCTAAAATATGAAATATTTCTCGCAATAATAGGATTCATTTTTGTATTAGAAGCCATATCAGATATTATACAAGTAACATCATATAGATTATTTCATAAAAGAGTATTCGCAATGGCTCCATTACACCATCATTTTGAAAAAATTGGCTGGATAGAAAAAAAAATAGTATTGATTTTTTGGTGTTTTTCCTTAATATGCTTCATAATTGGATTTTTAGGTATAATAAATTTTGGACAATAAAGTAATAATTTATACAGATGGTGCATGTTCAGGAAATCCAGGTAAAGGTGGTTGGGGAGCAATTTTAATTTTTAGAGAAAAGAAAAAAGAAATCAGTGGCTATTCAGCACTCACAACTAATAATAAAATGGAATTGCAAGCAGTTATTGAAGCATTAAATTTGTTAAAAAGAAAATGTAATGTTGAGCTTTGGACAGATAGTAATTATGTAAAAAGTGGTATAACGGAATGGATTTATAATTGGAAAAAGCATAATTGGAAAAATTCCAAAAAAGAAAGCGTAAAAAATCAAGATTTATGGGAAAAATTAGATAAATTAAACAATCTTCACAATATTCAATGGAATTGGATCAAGGGACATGCGGAAAATGAATTGAATAATAGAGTTGATGAATTAGCAAGAAATGAAATTTTAAAGAATAGTTAAACAAACTAATGGGGAAAAATGATTAATATAAATTTTTATTGTATAGAAGAAGATATAAACCAATTTTTGTATTCTTTTTTAACAAAATTATCTGAAAATCAAAAAAAAGTTATTATTTATTCAGAGAATCAAGAAAAAATAGATAAATTAGATGGACTTCTTTGGACTATGAAAAAAACAGCGTTTTTACCGCATTTGAAGAACACAGATAAAGGCTGGGAGAAAACTCCTTTATTAATAACAAATGAAAAAGAAAATAAAATTAATGCTAATTTTTTATTAATTAGCAATTTTTTAGACGATGATGAATTTTTAAAACAATTTGAAAAAACATTTTATATCTTTTCACCAATTAATCAAAATATGATTATAGAGGCAGAGAACAATTGGAAAAAATATTTGAAAAAAGAATACAATCTAGGTTATTTAAAAAAAGACATGAATGGAAAATGGATTGAAAGCAAAGAATTTATTAAGCCAAGTAACTCAACACTATTGTAATATTTGATGAATTTTGATAAATTCATCAACAGTTAATTCTTCAGCTCTTTTATTCAAATCAATAAAATTTAAGACATCATTACTTAATTTTTGATTTTTTATTAAATCTTGAATTGGTTTTCTTATTATTTTTCTTCGTTGATTAAATAAGACAAAAGTAATTTCTGATAATTTTTCTATATTAATATTTTGAATATTTTCCTTCGGAATTATACGAATAACAGAAGACATAACTTTCGGTGCAGGTATAAAATTACATGGTTTAATATCAAACATTTTTTTTACATTACTCAAAGCCTGTGTTATAACAGATAATCACGCATAATCTTTACAACAAGGATTAGCAACAATTCTATCAACAACTTCTTTTTGTAATAATAAAGTAAAACTATTAAATATTTGCAAATTGCTTAACCATTTTAACAACAATGCCGTTCCAACATTATAAGGCAAATTTGCAATTATATTAATTTTTTCATTATCAAAAAATTGCTGTTCGTTTATTTTTAAAGCATCTTGATTAATAACTTCAAAATTTTTATAAGAATCAAATTCAATCTTTAAAATATCAAAACATTCTTTATCAATCTCTATGGATACAAGTTTTTTCGGATTTTGTTTTAATATTGAAAAAGTTAATCCACCAGGTCCAGATCCTATTTCCAATACATTAGTATTTGTAATATCTCCAGCAACACCTACAATTTTATCTAACAATAATTCATCTACTAAGAAATTTTGTCCAAACTTTTTCTTAGTAGATAAACCATATTTTTTAATAACATCTATTACTTTCACTTTAAAACTTCATTTACTCTATTAACTACTACTAGCCCCACCATCTCCTTTTGAGCTTGGTGTAGGAGGTAACGGGCGACTTGGAGGAGTGTGTTTAGAAGGAAGTGGTGATGAGTTTGATGAACCACCGCTTGAACTACTACTAGCCCCACCATCTCCTTTTGAGGTTGGTATAGGGGGTAACGGACGACTTGGAGGAGTATGTTTAGAAGGAAGTGCTGATGAACTTGATGAACCACCGCTTGAACTACTACTTTTACCAGTACCAGATGCTGCTCCTGAAGAACCATCATCAGATTTCTTTGTAGAGCTATCGCTTTTTTTCTTTTTAGAATCTTTCAATTCTTTAACTGCTCCACCAAATTCTTTTCTTGTTTCATTAGCCTTTCCAAGACCTTTTTTAATTCCACCAGCAGCTGTCATTCCACCATACTTCATAGCTTTCAAGGCAATTTCACTCTTATTCTTCAATTCTTTCATCATATTACCTGGCTCCAACTTAGAATTAGTATCTAATAACGCTTTTACATTTGCTAAATCAAGCGCAAAATTTGGTATTTTTTTCAAAAATTGTAATAAAACATACAATATTAAACAAGCCTTAATGAGTGTTATTACAGTACCAATAAAATTACTATTTATTGATTTAGCAACCCCAACAAGCGGACCTAATCCCAAAAATTTATACAATTTAATTCCAAATGCAGGCTGTTCACCTTTACTTATATTAACATTAAATATACATAAAAGACTCGTATCAGAATTTGAACAATCAAGAACTGGCAATCTACCTGTTGCTGGGTCATGATTAATATATTTAGCATCACCTAGACCTAAATTTTCTAGATTTCCGATAACAAGTCCTGCAAATATTACAACAAACGCAACCTGCAAAATATATCCCATCAAACTGTCTAACCAAATTCCAAACATATTTTTATATTTTTTGAATAACAAAGAAGGGAATACTATTGGAGAAATATAAATTAGTAAATTTACAGCAAATAAAGACATTAAAAATATATAAAATATTTTAATTACTATGGAAAGCAGTATTATAAAAAATAAAAACCCTAAACACACTACTATAAGTGCTAATGGACTCCATAATATCGATAATAATAGCATATGTAATATACCTGGCAAATCAGTATCGGGTGCATAATTAAAATAATTCATTAATTTACAATCAAGACTATCAAAAATAGCTAAATAATGCTTTCCATTTGGATAGTAAGAATCACCGAAATAACAACCATCATAACTTTTATCCCATTTATATTCTTTATTTCCATAAGGATCTTTTTTCTCTTCTTCCGTACAGCTACTATAACATGTTTCTATATTAGCAACATTATCGGTAGTGCAATAAGTAGAAGAAGGCATTGTGCTATCTGGAAATATACTCAAATCCTCAATTACAAAATTTTTAGTTATATTGGAATATGAATAACATACTGTTGAACTCTGATATGATAAAATTTTAGCATAACCATTGCCATCATGTACACCTACAGAACCGCCGCTATCTATTAAAGCACTATTTACATATCCGGAACCACCGCCACCAGAACCTCCAGACCAACCACCTGAAGCTCCACCGCCACCATACCAACCATTACCACCAGCACCATATATATCATCATATAAATTTTGTGCATCCACTGAAGGATTTCCTCCAATTCCGCAGGTACCATTGCTTCCACAATAACCACTATGGCATCCATGCAAACCACCAGCAATTAAAGTTCCACCACTACCAAAAGCAGTTGTATCAACAGATAAACCATTATTACCACTATTATTTCCTCCGCCTCCAGCACCTCCTAAATAATGATCTTCAGAATAGGTATATATACCAGCACCATTTCCACCTGCGCCACCAGCTACTATAATTCTAGGATCGCTAGAACTATTACATGTTAAAGAACCAGTATTTAATCTAACATCTGTAGCTCCACCACCGTACCATGTATCCCCCGCAATACCAACTTTAACATACAAACTATTTCCAGCATTTAAATTTAAAGCAGTTGATGGCAATTCTATAGTACCATAAGAATAGCCTCCTTTGGCAACCGTTGCTCCTCCATTAGCACCACCACTTCCACCCCAAACTTCTAATTTTACACCAGTAGCATTAGGCGATATAACAAATGTACCATCATTAGTAAAAGTAATATTTTGTAAATCTAATATCCTATCTTCACAAGTTGTCGTTATTATATTTTGTGTACATTCAACTTGAGTATCAATATTTTTATAACCAGCATAATTTAATAAAGATAAATCAAAAACTTTATAATATAAATATTCACTTGCATTATCAACCAATTCATAAAATTTAGTTTGCCAAGCATTTCCAACCGCAAAATAAAACACTATTGCAAATTTCATTAATTCAGCAATCATTGCTTTTGGTTTTTTTACTTCCCCAAATATATCCAATTCGCCTTTCAACAAAAAATTTAAACCAATAATAATTATAGCAAATATAGCTGCTAATTTTATGAGTAATTGAAGCCTACTTTGTAATTTATAAAAAATATTACTATCTTCTGGTAAATCTTCACCAATCATATAAATATATTTATCTGGATCAATACTTTCTGGAGGACCAAAAGTATCAGTTCCACACAAACCTTCCGCATTAACTTCTTCAGTATCACTTTTACAAAAGCTCTGACCAGCCTTATTATTAAACATATTGTACAGTGTTTCTTTAAAACATTGAACAATAGGAGCAGTGAAACCTCTATATTCCCCTAAACTAAAATCCATACCGCTAATTACAGGTTTATTAATTGACGATATAATATTTTTCAATGCAGCTTTTGAAAAACCATAATTGCTAACAGAATTAGCAACTTGTGGTATTAATATAGTTGAAGCCAAAATAGCATTAACTTGCGCATTAGTTAAACTTTCTATTCCGTCATTAACACTAGATAAATCATTTATATCTATACCTTTCTCAGCAAAAGCTTTTTTAATAGTATCATAAACACTAATATTTATCAAAGAAACTGGAACCGGCAAATTTTGCGAATCTCCGATAAAATCAGAACAAACTTTTGGTAAAAATTTATTATCTGTCATATCTTCAAAATCACTATCACCAGTATCACCAAGTTCTGTACAATGAGAATTATAAGTGCAATAATTCTTAGTTTCTCCGTAAGCATTTGTTGGAGTTTTAATTTGATTATTACTCCAAATCTTTTGTTTATCTTTTATAGACGGAATTGTAAAATCATATTCATTAACATCACTCTTAGCACCAGTACAAGAATAATCTCCATTACAAAATAAATTTTCAATGGCGGTTCCACCATCAACATTATAGGAATAAGGGCAATAATTTACATTTCTGATACAAATCTTCATTGCATCTTCTTGTGATGTAAAAGCTAAAAACTTAGGATCAGCAATAACACCGTGTCCAGTAGATAATTGACAAGCTTCAGGCGAGACAGTAGAATCTAAACTCCTTAAACACATAGTATTATTATTAGAGCTTCTTCCACTGGAAGAATCCGTTATATTTTCATCTGTCGTTACATCGTATATACAAACACCTAATGCTGCTCTGTTTTTGCAACAATTATAAGCATCCTCAAATGCTTGTTTACATAAACTATTTTTTGATTCTTCCTCAGCAGCAGTTGTAGCTGAAATTTCAATTCCATCAGCTAATACACAACCCTGATTTTTGTACTTAAATCTCTTACAAGCATATTGTGCAGAATCCATACCTCTAAAATAGTATCTTTGTTCCACACCTTTAAAACCTTTTTGATTTTCTGGTCTTGGATCTATACACTGCCCAGAACCATAATTAGTAGCTATTTTGAATTCTTTTCCATCATATAATATTTCTCTATATAATCTATTTTTAATAGTTCTTGATGTAATATTTATATTATCACATATAGAACTATCTAATTCACAATATCCATCACCTTCAGTTACTTCAGCACAATTTACACCAAAATCAGTTAATGCTTTTGTTGCTCCATCCCTAAAACATTTCTTAAGTTTATAACTATATGAATTCGCAAAAAAACCAGTTTGTGGATATAATTCCTTAGAATCAAAATTTTCTACATCATATTCAGTAAAAACCCTTCCTTCCCAATCATAACCACATAATTTTGCCTTGTTGATTTGATCATTAGCTTCACTATATAAAACACCTGTTGTAGCAAAAATTAAAGTTTGAGATAAAACAGTAAGAGTACCTAAAGCTATAGCACATGCTGTGGTCATTGCACATGCTGTAGTAGCATTAGTATCAGCTGTAGGATCAAGTCCAAGTTCCGCAGAAGCTTGTGAAGTCCAATAAGCACAATTTATTCCATTCAAAGTAGTATACAAGCCTAATACCGCAGCATCAATTCCAAATTCAATTTGCAGTGTAATAATAGGGTCTGTAAGAATGCTAACTGCAACACCAGCAGCAGATTTTACCAAAACACTTTTTGCAGCCTTTAATGTCTGTAAAACGCTTTTAAAACCTGTTATTTTTTTTGTAATCATAGCTATTTTTTTACTTTTATCTGCTATATCATCAGGGCTAACAAGACTAAATGGTGTAAATCTATTACAAGCAATGTTTGCTGCAATAGAAGCTGCTGCATAAGTAATACTTATACCCAACCCCCAAATTAAACAATATTTATTACTTGAATCATAATAATAATCAGGAGATGTATACGGATTATAAGTCAAATCCGTACTTTTACATTCAGCTGGTTGATTTCCATCTATATCTATTTTAGTAGTATCTAATAAATAATCGACTTCGAGAGTTTTACAATGATCTAGGGTACCTCTTACATTACTACCCTCATATGTTTCAGCACATGTAGTAGCAAATGACATATTATTACTAAATAACATCAGTAAGAATGCAAATGAAGCAAATATGGAGCAATAATCTTTTAATTCTTTTAAAAAATATTTTTTATTCATAGTTTTCCTTTTATTTTATTCATCTTTACTCTTAGATTTTTTATTAGTTAATTTTTTAATTTTATCAAGTGCAGTTTTACCAGCAGATATTCCAGTATATTTGAATATTCTCTGTGCTATACTACCTATATCTTTAATTTTTGATGCCATAGCAAAAGGATCTGATTTTTCAGATAATCCAGGTAAATTAGAGTTAGTTCCAGTTATATTTGAAGCTATACTAGGAATAGTTTTTAAAACATTATTTAAAATAAAGAATAAAAATGCGATTCTTAAAAACATTATCAAATCCGATAATTGTAAACCTGATAACAATGAAATAAATATTCCAACTGAATTAAATACTGTGAAAGGTGTAGCTGTTGCTTTTTCCAAAAGACACAAAACACTTTTTGTTTTTGTTTCGATTAAAGTCTCATCATCTCCACAATTAGCTTCTAAAATATCATCACCATACGACACTACATCACCGCTATCAGTTCCTTTACAAACATAACCACAAACTAATTCTCTCTGAGGACCCGCACCAACAAATATACCTTCACCGAGAACATAGCTGTCCATTATAATTAAAGATATAGAAACAAAAGCAAATAAAAATAGAGGCTGCAAAGCATAACTAATTGTATTCTTCACCCAAGTATCAAACATTTTTTTTCTGCTTTTGAACAAGATACAAGGAATTATTATCGGCGAAACATACAACATTAAGGCTAAACCTATAGAAGCAGCTATAAAAATATAAACAGTTCTCAAGGCAAAAGAAATAACAAATAACAGCATCATCAAAGAAGCGACCGCTAAGAATATCCCAATATTAAATGGCCAAATAATTGATAGTGCAATAACATACAGTAAGTTTGGAAGACTCTTGCCAACACTATATCCTAAATATTTGCTAATTTTACAATCTAAACTGTCAAATATTGCTACATATTGTCTTGAAGAAGGATAATTATAATAATTATTTTCTTCTACATTTGGCGCTTCTTCTCCAACTTCTTTACCTAAAATATCATTCATATCTCCAAAATAGCAACCATCATATTTTATCAAATCTAAATTAGCATCTACCGTGTCATCAAATGCTAATTTGCTAGTAATATTGGAAAAAGACTCCGAAAAACCATAAACAAAATTAAATAGCTGATTTCTCCACCACGCACTACTTGCAAAAGATAAAACAATAGCAACTTTAACAATCATTAATATTAAATCTTTTTTATCAAGTTTTCCACCAGTTATTAAAATATTATAACCATACAAAACAATCATTAGCGTTAATGTTAATTTTAACAATACATCAATATAACCTAACAATCTAGATATTGGATCTACTATATCTTTAACTTCTAATAAGTTATCCCCCTTTTGAAATTCAAAACCGTAAGTACAGTTACCAAAAACATCTGGAAAACCACCTGTTGAACATTTAGTATAACCAGCCCTATTATATAAGAAATTCTTTAAAGTTTCAGTAACACATTCAGCAATAGGAGCCGTAAATGATTTATATTGATTAAATAATTTGTGATAACCATCGTAACTTTTATACCCAATTGTGTTATGTGAACTTCCAACAAAATTAATACAAGACTTATCTATAAAAGGGGCATAATCAATATCATCATAGTCATCAGGCTGAATCCATTCTTCAATTAC
>JAQTXT010000145.1 GCA_028688645.1 Rickettsiales bacterium | reverse complement strand
CAATATATTGAGCAAAACAATATTTGCATTTGTTGTCACAACCGCTATAAATATTTAAATCCCAATGACTTGCAAATTTGGAATCATGGTAATGTATAGCTGATTTAACTTTTAACTCTTTAATCATGAAAATAGTATAAATAATTCTCTTTAAAAAACAATATTTTCCTTGAAAAATAAAATAAAATTAATACCCTCTACAAAGCTTATAAAACAAAAGTAAAAGAGAATGCAAAAGAAAAAAGTTGGTGTATTTTTTGGTGGAAAATCGTTTGAACATGATGTGAGTATTTTAACAGGATTAGAAGTTTGCGCCACAATGGATTCAACCCAATATGATGTATTTCCTATTTATATTGATTTAGAAAATAATTGGTGGACTGGTGAAGAATTATTGGATAAACATTCATATCCTTTAAATGATTATATTAAACAAGATTTAAAAAAGACAAAACTTATTATAGGCAAAAATAAAAGTTATTTAGAAGCTGAAAAAAATCACTTTTTTAGTAGGACAAAGAAAATTTATTTTGATACAGCATTTTTAGCATTCCATGGCGATTACGGTGAAACTGGATTTATTCAAGGATTATTTGAAATAGCTAATATTCCTTACACAGGATGCAATGTAGAAGCTTCAGCAATCTTTATGGATAAAAGCATGACAAAAAGAATTGCTAAAACTTTAGGTATTCCAGTTTTATCTGAAGAGATAGTTAAAAAGCCAGAAAATCAAAACTTTTTTGATATAGAAAAAGTGGTTGATAGTATAAAATTACCTTTACCATTAATTGTAAAACCAAACTCTCTTGGTAGTAGCGTTGGTGTAAAAAAAGCTACAAATAAAGATGAACTTAGCGCAGATTTACTACAAGTATTTGCATTAGGTGACGATGCTTTATTAGAACCATTCGTTGAAAATCTTGAAGAATATAATATTTCTGTTTCACGAGCTTTTGGTGAAACAAAAACTTCAGTTATTGAAAGACCATTTAAAAAAAGTAGTGATTTTCTAAGCTTCAATGAAAAATATAAAGCTGGCGGAACTAAAGGTGGTTCAAAGACTGGCGGTTCAAAATTTAGTAATACATCATCAAACAATGGCTCTATGCTTTCTATGAGTAGAGAATATAAACCTAAAGAATTAACAGCTGAAGAAGCAAAAAATATTCAAACTTGGGCTAAAAATTTATTTGATACAATTGGTGGAAATGGTGATCCAAGAATAGACTTTTTATGCAATAGCAAAACTAGAGAAATCTATCTGTGTGAAGTAAATCCTTTACCTGGTTCTTTTGCTTATTATTTATGGGAAGCTGCTGAACATTCAAAAAGCTATACAGAGCTTTTAAATGCTTTACTTGAAGAAGCAGAAACAAAAGCAAAATTAAAAAGAAAGTCTGTTGTTTTAACAGAAAGTAAAATATTTTAAGAAGAATATGTTTTTTAAACATTTACCAAATGAAAATAGTAATATAAGACTTGTATGGTTACATGGTTGGGCTAATACTTATGCAAATTTATTACCTTTAGCAAATCTTTTTCCACAATATGAAAATTATCTTTTAGATTTAGCGGGATTTGGTCAAACTCCTCCTCCAAACGAAGTTTGGTCTACAAAAGATTATGCAGAAGATATAATAAAATTTATAAAAACTTTGCCACCCAAAAAAACTATAGTTTTAGGACATTCATTTGGAGGAGGAGTTGGAATTCAACTTGCAGCGAACTTTAAAAATAACATTGATGGACTTGTCTTAATAGCTGGTGCAGGTCTTAAACGAAAAAGAGGAATAGGCTTTAAAATTTACAAAAAATTAGTAAAAACTTTTTCGCCAATTTTAAAAAAAATTTTTCCATTTTTGAAAAAATTAAGTTTTGGAACTAGCGATTATAGAAACACAAGCGGTATAATGAGGGAAATATTTAAAAAGGCAATTTCAGAAAAACTAGAACAAACTTCACAAAATATTCAATGCCCTACCCTTTTAATTTATGGTGAAAAAGATACAGCAACACCACCATATTTTGGAGAAATGTATAAACAAAATATAAAAAACTCTGAATTATTTGTATTGTCTGGAGCAAATCATTATACTTTGTTATTAGAACACAATAGACAAACTCAATATTTAATTAAAAATTTTGTTCAGGGGAACTTTAAATGATTACTCAAATTTTTTGCACATTATCAATTATTATATTTTCTTTTTTTAGATTTAAAGTTTTAATACTGTTCTTTCAACAAGACGAATATAGAAATAAATGGTTTTTATCTTTTGCTTTTAAAAATTTAAAATTAATAGACAAGAAATTGGTTTTTTTAATTGTATTAATATGGGCTTTTAGTCTTATAAATCCTATTTTGATTTATTTATTAGCTCCAGTACTGATTATTTTTGCTGTTCTGGAAAACAAAGTTTTAAAGAAGGCAAAAAAAGGTTTAAATATAACAAGTAGGGTTAAAAGAATATTATCTGTTGCAATGTTTTTGACAATATGTATTTCAATAGCTCTAAGCTTTTGGTCTTGGATAGGTATGTCAATAATAGCAATAGAACTTTTGCCATTAATCTTAATTATTTCAAATATCATATTAAAACCAATTGAAAACAGAATTCAAAAAAAATATTTAAAAGAGGCTAAGGATATTTTAGCAAAACTTCAGCCAACAGTTATAGGAATTACGGGTTCTTATGGAAAAACATCTACAAAGCATGTTCTTGCTCATATATTATCTGGAAATTTACCAGTTTTATGGACGCCAGGTAGTGTAAATACAGAAATGGGTGTTTGTAGAATTATAAGAGAGAAATTACAGGAACAACATAAATATTTTATAGTTGAAATGGGGGCTTATTTTAAAGGTTCTATTAAAAAATTGTGTGATTTTGTAAATCCTAAGCATGGAATAATAACAGCGGTTGGCGAAGCTCATTATGAGCATTTTAAAACGCAAAAAATAATAGCGGAAGCAAAATTTGAATTGGGTGAGTGTGTTGAAAAAAATCATGGTATTTTGATTGTAAATACAAATCAAATAAATGCAGAATATATTCCAGAAAAAATGCCTTTAATACAAGTCGGAGATAATCAGAATATTCACATCTCAAATATAAAGCAAACAAAGGAAGGATTATATTTTATTTATCATAAAGATAGAGAAGAAACACAAATTTTTGCACCAATTTTTGGGGAACATCATACGCAAAATATTGCATTAGCCATAACTATGGCATTAGAATTGGGAATGTCTATGTCAACAATTTCTATTATGTTAAAAACATTACCGCAAATAACACATAGACTTGAAGTAAAACCCGCAAATAACGGCATAACAATAATAGATGATGCTTATAATTCAAATCCAACTGGTTTTAAATCAGCAATTAATTTATTAAAAACTCTAAAAACATAGCAGGCATCTTCCCGCCCCTAGAGTTCTATCTAGCCTCTGCCTTTGCCGCCCAGGGCGGCGCCGGCTCATTCGCCGGCCTGTCCAGGGATGAGCGCCGCGATGTACTCGGGCGCCTGCTCGGGCTCGAGCGGCTCCAGGCCATCAGCGACGCCGCGAAGGAGCACCGGAAGGCGGCCGAGACGCTGATCGCCGTCCTCACGGCCCGCATCGCTGACCTG
>JAQTXT010000021.1 GCA_028688645.1 Rickettsiales bacterium | reverse complement strand
TTGGTAATTTAATATATTATATTGATGTAACAAATAATGATTTAAATGAAAGTACTAATTATTTGAAAGGTGTTATTGTAGATAGCAATTTTAAAATAACAAAAAATGAAGATCAAGCTGATAGAATCATAATACTCAATGTTGATAAAAAAAATATGTATTTGAATATTGATGGTTTTGTTAAACAAAATTATAGTTTAACAATGAAAATTCTTAATAAATCTGGTAAAGAAATTAAGATTTTAAATGAAGATTTTATTGACACAGGAAGAAATGAAAATCAAATAAGAGATTCTATAAATGTTAAAATTAAAGATTATTTTAATGAAAATATAGAAGAAATATTAGAATAATTTAATTATTAAAATACCAAAATAAAAAACAACTCTTTACGAGTTGTTTTTTATATTCTTCTAATTCTCAATTCTTTACCAATACCTCTATTATTTTTATACCATTCAAGAAATTGGCTTGTTGAATCCACTTGATCATCATGTTCACAAAATGGAAATGACAGTAGTTCATTCTCGTAATCAACTAACCAAGCAGCTTCTGTTGGTAAAAATATTCTACCAGCTTCAAATATTGCGGAAACACTTGCTAACCTGGTAATTTTATCTTTCGTAGGTCTAATCCCAATAACCGCTGTTTTTATTTCCTTTTTTATATCTTGCAACAAAGATTGTCCACTTGCTTTATCCTCAATCAATACAGATTCTGGATTCCAATTATTAATCCAAACTATAGTTCTTTTTTTCAATTCAGGATATTCCAACCATTCCCTATAAATTTCTAACAAATATAGATTGTTCTCTAGCTCTCCCCAAACACTGCAAACAGTTGGATCATTTTTAATATCATTTTTTATCGCTGTGTCTAGAGAGAGGAAAATTCTTGAAAAATCACTAATATTTTTTATTATCATCAATAATTAAAAATTACTAAATTAAAGGTATTTTAACAATTTATTATAGGAAGTATTATAATCAGTATTTAAAAAGTTCTTCTTTGGCTTTTTCAAATGTGGTATAAACATAGCCATCAATTCCATGTTCCTTGGCTTTTTTTACATTTTTTTCTGTATCATCAATAAATAATAATTGTTCAACATTATATTCGCAAAATTTATTCTTGATATATTCCCAATATCCGTCTTCATCTTTTTTAAAACCTATTTCTCCAGAATAAAATATATCATTAAAATATTTGTTCAAACCAAGCTCACAAAAAACATAATTTTTACGATACTTTTCTTGATTTGTAGCAAGATATAGTATTCCGCAATCATTTTTCACCACTTCTGTCAACAAATTTACAAAATTCATATCAATAGCGGAATCATTCTTAAACCAATAACTTATTAAATTTTCTGTTTGCAATTGTAAATTAGTTTTAAGTAGCATCTCAAAAAGACATTTTTTTAAATCTTTTTTTCCTACTATAATTTCAGACCAATAAACCGAAAAAAATTTTTCTTGTAAATGTTTAGAAGTAATTCCAATATCTCTTTGTAACTCTGAATTCCACTGTTTATTATCTTGCAGACGACCGCGAATAACAACGCCATCTACATCACATAAGATAATCTTTGTATCATAAATTCTTAAAGTTAATGGTGTGCCCTAGAGGGTTCGAACCTCCGACCCACAACTTAGAAGGCTGTTGCTCTATCCAACTGAGCTAAGGGCACACAAGACAACTAACATTATAACAGCATAATGAATTAAAAATCAAGTTTTTTATTCCGAAAAAATTTTTATTTACAATTAGCTGGATCGAAGTTTTGTTCTTTTAGTTCTTTTATTTTTTTGCTGATAAAATATCTCATAAAATTCAATTCTTCATCAGATATTTTTCTGTCATTTTTACTATAATCCTCAATGATTGAAGAAATAATTTTTATAGCTTCACAATTTTGCCCTTCATCAGCAAGTAACAAAGCTACCATTTGTTTTGTCCATATTGGAGCATCATAAGGGGATTTATCTTTTAACTTTTGAGCCAATCTTATTGCTAAATCTTTATCTTTATAGATATTATTTGCTAAAGACATAGCTTGATAATACCACCACCATTTCTTTTCAGGATCCCTATCAGCATGTTGTTCTAGATAATTAATAATATAAATTAAATCCGCAGTATTTTGTGTCATTGAATAATAATAAGAGGCTAATGATGGAATATAGTTTGATTTACCATCTAAATCATCTAAAAGTTTGAACCATGCAGTTAATTTTTTGTAGTCATAATTTTTCAAAGGACTAAATCTACCATAAGTATCTCCAGCATTCTGCAATCTAAGACCTTTAAGTCTAAAATAGAACTCCTCATCTCCAAAAGAAAAAGATTTTACTGTAGCGATAGTAGGAACCTCTGGTACAATCCCTAAGTTCGGTTTTATATTTTCTGTTTTTGACCAAAATAATACTTGTAAAGTCAAAAAGAAAATAAAAAAAATAAAGACGATTCTCAATCTGTTTGTTTTTGAAAAGTCCAAATTAAAATGTTGCAAAAATCCACTCTTCATAATTTTTCTTTAGAATTGTTTTCTTCCAAAATCATAAAAAGCCACAAATAACATTAACGGTATATAAACTAAAGACTGTAATAAAATAATATAAACATCGTTGTAATTACTAACACCATACACTAGCCATTCAGTTTTGCCAAACAAATCTAGTCTAGGAAATATACTTGAAATAAATTTTAATATAGCTTCGCTTAGTGTTTGCCAGTTTTTAACAACCTCTACATTATTTGGCAAATTTATGCTGTAAACAAAAAAACCCATCATTCTACCAATAAAATAAAATGACATACTAGCTAAAATAGAAACAACGGCACTTTTTAGAATTAGAGAACTAACTATTGCAAAAGTTGAGACTATCATAAGCTCAAGTACCACACTAATTCCCCACCATAACAAACCAACAACATTTTGTTTAGTAAAAAATGAAATTACAACTATGGTAGGAATAATTAGTATAAATGAAATCAATGTAAAACTTGCCCAATATGAAAAAATTAGAGTATTTCTCGATATAGGCTTAGCTAATATAAAATCAATTTCTTTATTCTCAAAAGATTTATTTATATAAAAACAGATAAATAAAATCATTCCACAAACAATAACCAATCTTGATAAAAAAGCAAAATAAACTAACTGCATCTTTGCTTCTTCTGACAGTGCAGAAAAGCCAACAAGATTTGACACACCAAACACACCTGCAAGTATAATTAAAATACTCAAATACAGTTTATCTCTTAAACCAGTCAATAATATAAATTTAAACAATGTTTTCATATAAAACTAATAATTGTCCTTATCTCTTCCAAACTTTTTGTACATTTCCCTGTCATATTTTTCTATTTCACCATTAGGTTTTATAATAGTAGCTTTTATAAAAATTACAGTTTCTCTAACCTCTTTTGTTTTAGATGTGCTCTTAAACAATAAACCTAAACCTAGAATACCACTTAAATAAGGAATACCAGTATCTGTGTTAACAGTATCTTCAGACATTAAACCACCAATAACTAAAATATTACCAGATTTAACTTTTAAAGAAGTTTCAACAGAACGACTTTGAATTATAGGAACTTTATTTAATTCATTTGTTGGATCAGCGACTTCTCCAACTTTTACCTTTAATTCAGGAACAACTTTTAATGTAACTTCATTATTTTGTAAATCTATAGAAGGAATAATACTTAGTGTAACACCAATATCTTCTTCTTGCTTTGTTGAAGTATATGTGGTTGTTGTTGTTGTAGTATCAGTATCAGTTTCTTCATCTTTTTCCAAACTAAAATATATCAATTTACTAATAAATTTTAAATCTGCTTTCTGATTATTCATAGCGTGCACTCTTGGACTTGAAATTGTTTTTGTTAAACCGAAAGTCTGAAGAGCATTTATAGCAGCTGTTAAACTACCACCAAATATTGCTGTTGTGATATTACCACTTATTCCACCAGGAGCTGTAGCAAAACTGCCATCAGCATAACCAGTCGTCAAACCACCTTTATCACCATTTGTGAAACTCCAATCTATACCAGCTTTATAATCATCATTTAAAACAACCTCAACAACCTTCGCTTCTATCAAAACTTGTGAAGCATAATTAATTTTCACTTGGTCTATATAATTTTTAACTGCTTTTTGAGTTTTCTCATTAGCATAAACAGTAATCATACTACTTGGTTTATTAATGATAATTTTATAATTTCCTGAATTAGAAGTTTTATTTCCTGATTGTTGTCCAGCTTGTTGCGGTGTTGTTGTAGTTATAATATCCGCTCCAACATTAGATGGTAGAGTGAAAGTTATAATTTCATTAAGTGCTGATTCAATAGTTCCCCAAACATCATTATCTATTAAAAAATCAACATTATATGTTTCTGTATATGGTAAATCCTTTTCAAATCTCAATATATTGTTAGAATATGTATATTTCAATCCTGCTAAATCAGCAATCCTCTTAACAACCACATTTAAAGGCTTATTGGTTATCTTTAAAATAATTCCGCCACTAATCCTTGGATCAATCTCCATATCAACATCAGCAATTCTTCCTAATTCAATTAAAGCATCCTTCACTGGAACTTCTTCTGTTACAGAAAAAGATACTAAATTACCATTTCCAATTGGTGGAGGAGGTGGCGAAACCAATAATTTTGAAATATTCGGTGGAGTGCTTTTGTTTGACAATTCCATTACAGAATCATTATCTTTTTTAACATTTTTCAAAGTCATAAAATCACTAAACTCTTTTCTACTCATATTCGCATCAGAATCTATAACGCTTTTTTCACAAGACATCAAAGAAAAGCAGCACAATAAAAAATAAAAAATCCTAACAATTTGCTTCATTCTGAAAAACATTCCAATTCTTATAACTCAAATAATCTTATATTACATTTTATAAGTCAAGATTAATTACACTTTATTACATTAAATTATATAAATTATTAGTTATTGCCTTTTAAAATTATATTAATACTATTTGTTCATAATTAATTTTTTAAAAAAAATATGCCAAGAGTTGTTGTAACAAAAAATTATAATGATATAAAAGATGCACCTTCGGTTTGTCCTGTTCAAGCTTTCAAAAAAGGACCAAATGGTGAATTAGTAATAGATCCAAATATATGCATAGACTGTGGTGTTTGTCAAACAGTTAGTCCAGAAGAAGCTATAATGTCAGATGATGAAGCTCCAAAAGATGCTACTGAATTCAACCAATTAAAAGCAAGTGAATGGCCATCAGCTCTTTAAATTCAAATTTTGAAGTATTAAAATTAGAATATATAAGTAAAAAATATAAACAAAATGAAGGATTTTTAGAAATAATTAAAGATTCTTCATTAACTGTTTTGAATAAAGAAACAGTGGCTTTTGTAGGACCTTCTGGTTGTGGAAAAACAACATTATTGCAAATATGTGGACTTTTAGATACTCCAACAACAGGCGATATTTATATAAATTCACAAAAAATCAGTAATTTAAATGATCTAGAAAAAACAAATATAAGAAAAAATAATATTGGTTTTGTTTTTCAATTTCATCATCTACTACCAGAATTTTCAGTTTTAGAAAATGTAATGTTGCCAGCATTAGTTAATTTGAAAATAAACAGAAAAATCATAAAAGAAAAAGCTACAAATATTTTAAATGAT
This sequence comes from Rickettsiales bacterium, assembly GCA_028688645.1. Lineage (GTDB taxonomy): Bacteria > Pseudomonadota > Alphaproteobacteria > Rickettsiales > UBA1997 > CALXSC01. Next base: position 9,673 of record JAQTXT010000021.1, on the reverse strand, counting down.
TTAGGATTAATTTCCAAAATAGAAAGCCGACCATACCAACTATCAGGTGGTGAAAAACAAAGAGTTGCAATAGCAAGAGCTATAATCAATAACCCCTCAATAATATTAGCCGACGAACCAACTGGAAACCTAGATCCAGAAAATTCAGAAATAGTTTTTGATTTACTATTACAAACTGTAAAAAACTACAACTCTAGTTTATTAATGGTGACACACAATATAGAATTAGCAAAAAGATTAGGAAAAATTATTACTATAGATGATAAAAAAATTGTCAATTATAATAAATAACGAATTTTACATATAACATTTTATAATTCTTCAATGAAAAATAATTCGATATAATAATTTCAATACCAAGTTAATAATTATATTAAAAATTCTATAAAGAAACAAATCATGAAAAATAATAATACAATAATACTAGAAATAGAAAACTACATAAAAGAATTATTTAAAGAAGAACACACAGGACATGATTATTATCACGCAATGAGAGTAAAAAGCATTGCAAATCAAATCGCAGACACAGAGGGCGGCAACAGATTAATTATAGATATATCTTGTTTGCTACATGATACGATAGACGATAAAATACAAAATTCATTAAACAAAAACTGTCCACAATTTGAGGATTTTTTTAAAACATTAAATTTAGATGAAAATATAAAAAATGAAGTTTTATACATAATTAATAACATGTCATTTTCCAAAATGCTAAAAAACAAAGATACAATAAAATTAACAAAAGAACTACAAATAGTATCAGATGCCGACAAAATGGAATCAATAGGAGTAATTGGAATTGCAAGATGTTTTGCATATGGTTCAAAAATGAACAGAGATATTTATGATCCCAAAATACCATCAGAACCAAATCTAACCCAAGAAGAATATAAAAACAAAAGCAGGCAAACAACATCTTTAAACCATTTTGACGAAAAATTACTAAAAATAGACCAGTTTATATTCACAAAAACAGGGAAAGAAATCGCAAAACAACGATTAGATTTTATTAAACTATTTAAAAAAACTTTTTTAAATGAATGGGGATACTAAATAACTTAATGATATTGATGGAGTTACATAAAGTTAGTTTCAAATAACACACCTTATTGAAATTAATTATAATATCTTTTTTGTAAAAAGATAATTACTCTTTTCTTCTACTAAAAAGAAATATATTAAACACACTAAAAAAGACTAGTTAAATAACTAGTCTTTTAATATTACGATAAAGTAAAATTAATTAGCAGGAATTTCTACAATTTTTTTAGATTTATATTTTAAATCTTCTTTAATTCTTGTAGCTTTTCCTTTCAAATCTCTTAAGTAATAAAGTTTAGATCTTTTTACAATTCCTTTTCTAACAAAATTAATTTCTTCAACTAGTGGAGAATGAAATAAAAATTTTCTTTCAACACCAATCTCATGACTTATCTTTCTAACAGTAAAGCTTGCATCATAATGACTAGGCTGTTTACTCTTTGCAATAACAATACCTTCAAAACTTTGAAGTCTAGTATTCGCACCTTCGGAAATTCTATATGCAACAGCTATAGTATCACCAACGTCAAACTCTGTATATTTCTTCTTATTTGCAGCAGTTTCCTTTGCTTTAGCTTCATTAAATTTATTTAACAAATTCATTTTTTTACCTATTTAAAATTAATTACTTGATTCTTGAACTATTTCAATTCTATCTACCAATTCAATGACAGCCATAGGAGCAGAATCACCACTTCTAAAACCGAATTTCATAATTCTAGTGTACCCACCATGTCTTGCTTCATATCTTTTTGAAAGATTAGAAAATAATTTCTCTACATTTTCTGAATCTTGCAACACTGACAAAGCCTGTCTTCTGTGATGCAAATCATTACTCTTACCAAGAGTTATCATTTTTTCAACAAAAGGTCTCAACTCTTTCGCTTTTGGCAAAGTTGTTTTTATTTGTTCATGTTTCAACAAAGAATTAGCTAAATTCGCTAATAAAGCTCCTCTATGTGAACTCGTTCTATTTAATTTTCTACCACTCATACCGTGTCTCATTTCTATACCTTTCTTTATTTAATACTACTTTTTTCTTTTTTTAGAAGTTTCTTTGCCATCACTACTTTTAGGTGACGATGGCCAATTAATAACTTGCATTCCAAAGCTCAAATTAAGCGCTTTTAAATTATCCTTTAATTCATTCAAAGATTTTCTACCAAAATTTGGCAACTTTAACATCTCCGCTTCAGTCTTTGTAACTAAATCACCTATCAAATTTATATTTTCCATTTTTAAGCAATTATAAGATCTAACAGAAAGTTCCATTTCATCAATTTTTTTCAATAAAACTGGATTCATTTCATTACTATTAGCCTCAATTTTTTCTGGATCAACTTCAACACTTGCATCAAAATTTATAAATATATTCAATTGAGTTTGCAAAATTTTTGCAGCTAATGCAACACTATCAGCTGGTGAAATAGTTCCATTAGTTTCTACAGTCAACTCTAATTTATCATAGTCAACTTTTTGTCCAACTCTGGCACTATTAACCTTATAAATAACTCTTCTAACAGGACTAAAAACACTGTCAATATAAATAGCACCCAAAGCTTTCTTTTCATCATGAAAAGCAGCTTGCTTGTATCCAGCTCCATATTCAGCTGTCATTTCCATATTAACTTCAACACCATCTTTTTCTATATGACAAATTACCAAATCCTTATTCAAAATTTCAGCACCACCTTCGCATTTTATACTTTCAGCAAGAACTTCACCTTTTTTATTTGACTTTAAAAATAATTTTGATGGAGTCGATGATTCTTTATTAATTAACAAAGATTTTATATTCATAACAATATCATAAACATCTTCTCTAACACCTGGTATTGTATCATATTCATGAAAAACACCGTCTATCTTTATAGAAGTAACCGCGAATCCTCTTATTGAAGTTAAAAGAATTCTTCTCAAAGCATTACCAAGAGTCAACCCATAGCCTTTTTCTAATGGCTGTATTATAAGCGTTGCTTCTTTTTTACTATTTTCTTTTATTTCTTTATCAGAAGTTTTTATTACATCCTTCCAGTTTTCCTGCAAAATAGCCATATCTTTTACTTTTTAATATTAAAACAATAATTAATTTCTTCTTCTCTTCGGAGGTTTACATCCATTATGAGGGTGATAAGTCATATCCTCAATACTTGTAATAACTATATTACTTCCTTGCAAAACTCTTAATGAAGCTTCTCTACCAACACCAGGTCCAACTAATTGAACTTTAGCTGTTTGCAAACCATACTCTTTAGCTCTCTCAACAGCATCACTTGTAGCTGTTTGAGCTGCATAAGGAGTTGATTTTTTTGAACCTTTAAATCCCATCTTTCCAGCTGAAGACCAAGAAATAACATTTCCTTGTAAGTCAGATACAGAAATTATCGTATTATTAAAAGTAGCTTGAATAGAAATCAAACCCACCAAGATATTTCTTTTCTTCTTACTAACTACACTTTTTTTAATTCCAATTGCTTTTTTCATACTCTATATATCCAATATTATTTTTTAGTTGGTACTGCTTTCTTACCAGCTATCGCAATTGCTTTTCCCCTCTTGGTTCTAGCATTTGTATGAGTCCTCTGTCCTCTAACTGGTAATTTTTTAACATGTCTGATACCTCTATAACATCCCAAATCAATTAATCTTTTAACTGAATTTTGAACCTTTCTTCTCAAATCACCTTCTATAAGTAAAACTTGAGAACCGTCAGAATCAATCTCTTTTTCAGATTGAGTTGTTATAAAATCTCTAACTCTCTTTAATGTATCCTCATCAATCTCATGAGTTCTTAAAAGAGTATTAATTCCTAACTCTTTACAAATCACTTCAGCTCTAGATCTACCTATTCCATATACATAAGTCAAAGCTATCACAAATCTCTTATTTGTTGGTATATTCACACCCGCTATTCTAGCCAAATTACTACCTCTTTTCTGTTATTTATAACTTATTATCACTATTTAAAGCTTTAATTATTTCACGGCTAATAGTATTAACATTTTTTAAACCATCTACACAAAAAATCAAGCTTTTTTTTTCATAAAACGATATTATATCTTCGATATTTTTTTCAAAAATATTTATCCTTTTGTTTATTGCTTCAATCTTAAAATCGTCAGCTCTAATAATTAACTTAGATTGACAAACATCACATACACCTTCAATCTTTGGTTTATGTGATAAAAGATTGTAAACCGCCCCACATGTTCCACAAGTAACCCTCGAAGTTATTCTTTTTATAACTTCTTCTCTATCTAAATTAATAAAAACAACTTTTTTTATCCTAAAATCAAATTGTTCACAATATTCAGATAGCATTTCGGCCTGCTTAAGTGTTCGTGGAAAACCATCAACAATAAAGCCACCCGCAGAACTATTCTCCAAATTTTCCTTTAAAAATTCAAAAATGAATTTATCAGAAACTAAATTCCCTTCATTAATCAAAGATGAAACATCTTTTCCTACTTTACCACCTTGATCAATTCTCTTTCTCAAAAGATCACCAGTAGAAACAACATCAAAACCAAACTCTTCACCCAAAAATCTAGCTTGTGTTCCTTTACCTGATCCTTGAACACCTAATAATATTATTATATCTTTCATTACCTGACCCTGATTCTCCTTTGCTTGTTCATTGTAGCATACTTAGTACTAAATGTAAATGACTGAATTTGCGTAATTAAATCAATAACAACATTTATAACAATTAACAAACCAGTTCCGCCAATACTTAAAGGCAAACGATACTTTGAAACAAGTATTTCTGGCACTAAACAAACCAAACACAGATAAACAGCACCAACAAATGTAATTCTATTTACAACATACTCTAAATAATCCTTTGTTGCTATACCAGGTCTAATACCAGCTATGAAACAATTATTTTTTTTCAAGTTATCTGCTACAGTCTCTGTATTAAACACAACAGAAGAATAAAAATAACAGAAAAATATAATCAAAGCTGAAAACAAAATTGAATATAATAAATTTCCTCTTGAAATCAAAGCTGAAATCTTTGCGCCCCATTCACCTTGAAACATCTTAGATATAGCGAAAGGAAACATCAAAATTGAGCTAGCAAAAATAGGCGGAATAACACCAGACATGTTCATTTTTAATGGTATATGAGAATTATCATCCTTAACCCCATTGGATTTCATCAATCCCCTATTTGGATATTGAATTTTAATATTTCTAGTTGATTTTTCCATAAATACTATAAATAAAATCAAACCAACAAAAATCAACAAAACTAATAATAAGAATACAAACGAATAAGCTCCTCTTTTTGACAAATCAAAAATTTGAACAAAACTTCCTGGCAATTCGGCCACGATTCCCACAAATATCAACAAAGAAACACCATTTCCAATACCATTTTGAGTAATTTTATCGCCAAGCCACATCAAAATCATAGTTCCAGCAACCAATGTAAAAACAGTAGTCCATAAGAATATTTTAGAATCACTAATAAAAACTGAAGTTTCCAAATTTGAAAACGCAAAATATATACCAGCAGCTTGAAAAATACCCAAAACCAAAGTTAAATATTTAGTATATTGGTTCATTTTCCTTCTACCATATTCACCCTCTTTTCTAAGCTCCTCTAATCCTTTATAGACAGAAGACATCAATTGAATAATAATAGAAGCAGTAATATATGGCATAATATTTAATGCAAAAATACTCATTCTAGCAAAAGCTCCACCAGAGAACATATTCAATAAATTGAATACAGAACCTTTATCACTATTAAAAAAATCCGCAATCACACTTCCGTTTATTCCTGGCAGGAATATAAATGTCCCAATTCTATAAAGAAATAACAAAAATACAGTATATAGAATTTTGCTTTTTAATTCTTGTGTCATTTTATTTTAAGAATTTTTTAACTTTTTCTGATGCTTTATCAACTTCAATCGTAAATGGAGTTTTTACCTCTTTTTTACCAGCAAGTAATTTTACTACAGCATCTTCACTAATCAACTTTAAATCAATTAACTGTTTTCTAGTAATTTCATTACTCAATTTACCAGATTCAATCAAACTACAAATTGTATCAGTTGTTAAAACTTCCTCAATCTTAGTTTCATGATGTTTAAAACCATGTTTAGGCAATCTTCTATAAATTGGAGTTTGTCCACCTTCAAAACCAGGTCTCAAATTTCCTCTTCCAGATCTAGCTTTTTGACCCTTATGACCTTTACCAGAAGTTTTACCTTTTCCAGATCCAATACCTCTTCCTAATCTCTTTTTATCAACATTAGCAACTGTTCCTAACTCGTTCAAATTCATTTTTTCTCCTATTTATTTTTTACATCTACTAAATGTTTTACCTTATAAAGCATACCATAAACAACTTTAGTACATTTGAATTCAGATTCTGTATCTATCCCTCTTAACCCCAAGCCTTTCAGCGTCTGTTGTTGATCTTTTTTATGCCCAAATGCACTTACTGTTTGTTTAACAATAATATCTTTTCCTTCTATCTTATCAAAAGCTACCAACATATTATTTTCCTTCTTCTTCATTATTAACAACAACATTCATCAAAAAATTTCTTCTTTTGATAACTTCGTTAATATTTTTACCTCTTCTCTCAGCAACAACTTTTGGAGAATTAATACCTAATAAAGCATTAAAAGTAGCCATAATAACATTATAAGGATTATTACTTCCAACAGTCTTTGCAACAACATCCTTAATACCTAAGCATTCAAAAATATTTCGCTTAACACCACCAGAAATAACACCAGTTCCAGAAGGTGCAGTTCTTATAATAACTTTACAAGCACCAAAAGTACCTTCACAGTCATGATGAACAGTCCTACTTTCCTTTAAAGGAACCTTTTTCAAAATTTTCTTAGCATTTGTAAAAGCTTTAGTCCTAGCATCAGCAACTTCTCTAGCTTTACCAACACCAAAATTAATTTTACCCTTTTTATCACCAACAACAACTAACGCGGCGAAAGACAAATTTTTACCACCTTTCACAACTTTAGTACATTTATTAATACTAACAAGTTTTTCAACTAATGAATTTTCTTTATTTATATTAAACATTTAACTTTCCTTTATTAAAATACTAAACCTGCTTTTCTAGCTCCGTCCGCTAAAGCTTTAACTCTTCCAATATACATATAAGGACCTTTATTAAATACAACTTCCTTAATATTATTTTCAATAGCTCTCTTTGCTAAAACTTCACCAACAACAGCTGCAATTTCAACACCGCTCTTCTTAGTTAAAAGTTTTTCCATTTCTTTACCACTCGAAGTCGCAGACACAAGAACATTTCCATTCAAATCTATAATTTGAGCAAAAATATTTTTATTACTTCTAAAAACACTCAGAATATTTCTTCTGCTTTTATTGCTTTCCTTCACTTGTAAAGTATTTCTAACTTTTCTTTTTTCAGAACCCTTAATCATATTTTCCCCTATTATTTCTTTTTACCTTCTTTTCTTAAAATCGCTTTACCTAGAATTTTAACACCCTTACCTTTATAAGGCTCTGTCTTTCTCAAAGAGATAATTTCAGCAGCAACTTGTCCAAGTAATTGTTTATCTTCAGAAGTTAATGCTATTTGATTTGCATCAACCTTAGCTGTAATGTTCTTTGGCAAAGCAAAAGCTATATCATGACTGTAACCTAAAGTTAAAATCAAATTAGTTTTAACAACTACTGCTTTAAAACCAACACCATTAATTTCCAAAGTGATAGTAAATGGCTGAATCAAACCCTTAATTATGTTTGCAATATTATTTCTATGTAATCCATAAAAATTTGATACATCATCACCCTTTGGAGAAACTTTTATTTTTCCATCCTCAAATTTAATGATAACCTTATCACCAAAATCATATTCCTTTACAATCGAACCCTTTGTTAATTTAATAACTTCCCCATTCAATTCAACTTTTATATCATTAGGAACTACAATCGGTAACTTACCTACTCTTGACATTTTTTCTCCTAGAATATTTTTAATAAAAGTTCACCGCCAACATTGGCATTTTTTGCATCAACATCGCTTAAAACACCTTTAGGAGTAGATAAAATAACCATACCTAAACCATTATAAACAACAGGAACATCATTAACACCTTCATATCTTCTCTTACCAGGCTTAGATATAATCTCTATTTCTTTTATAACTGGTTCACCATTGTGGTAAGATAATTCAATCTCTAAATGATCAAAAGACTCGCCTTTCTCAATTTTAAAACCCTTGATAAAACCTTCTTTTTGAAGTATATCCAAAACTGCTTGTTTCATTTTTGAAAAAGGAGAAACAACAACACTTTTTTTTGCTAATTGTCCATTTTTTAACAAACAAACTAACTCTGATACTGCATGATTCGTCATATTTTTACCAACTTGATTTTTTTAACCCAGGAATTAATCCAGAAGCAGCTAATTGTCTCAACATAACCCTAGAAATACTGAAAAAGCCGTGATAACCTCTAGGTCTTCCTGTTAAAGCACATCTATTTTTAATTCTAACTTTTGCAGAATTTCTTGGTTTTTCAGACAATTTAACCATAGCCTCAAATCTTTCTTCAAAATTTTTGCTCTTGTCGCTGGCTACATTCTTCAAAACTTCTCTAGAAGCTTTTTGATTAGCAACCATCTTTTTTCTTTTATTATTTTTATTTATTGCACTTACTTTTGCCATATTTTTTTCTTTATTATATTATTTAATTGGAAACATCAATCCGCTCAATAAAGCTTTGCATTCATCTTTATTTTTAGCAGTTGTAATAACATTAATATCCATCCCAAATACTTTATAAGCTTTATCAAGCTCAACTTCTGGAAAAATAGTATGCTCTTTAATACCAAAACTATAATGTCCGCTTTGGTTGAAAGCATTACCCGATAATCCTCTAAAATCTTTAATTCTCGGAAGAGCCACAAACAGCAATCTATCCAAAAATTCATACATTTTATCCTTTCTCAAGGTAACTCTACAAGCTATTGACATACCTTCTCTTAACTTAAAAGTAGATATAGAATTCTTTGCTTTAACTAAAACAGCTTTTTGTCCAGCAATAGCACTTAATTGATTTACAACATAAGTCAAAAAATTATTATCAACATCAGTACTCTTAAATGCTACATTCAAACAAACTTTATCAAGTTTAGGAATCTCTAAAGCATTCTTATAACCGAATTTTTCTTTCAAACTTTTTGCAACTTCTTTATATTTTTCTTTTACAAATGACATGACATTAACCTATTTTATTTTTACTTTTCTTAGAAATTCTAACTTTTTTGCCATCTTCAACTTTAAAACCAACTTTTACTGGTTTGCCGTCTTCTGCATAAGCAACATTTGAAACATGTATAGATTTCTCTTCTTTTACTCTCTGTCCCGGAGTCTGAGCAGTTGGTTTTTTATGAATAGTAGCCATATTTACCCCACTAACAACAACTCTAGAATCATCAGAAATAACTTTTAATATTTCTCCAGTCTTTCCTTTATCCTTTCCAGCTATAACAATAACTGAATCACCTTTTTTCAATTTATTAGCCATTATAAAACCTCCTCAGCCAAAGACAATATCTTCATAAAATTACCAGTTCTAAGTTCTCTAGCGATAGGTCCAGAAACTCTGGT
>JAQTXT010000144.1 GCA_028688645.1 Rickettsiales bacterium | reverse complement strand
ATGAAAACAATCTTTTAAGAACTGAAGCAAGAAATCAATATGATTTAGTAAAACTTTATGCTTATTACAATACAAAAGTAAATATACCGTTGCTCACGAAATCAGAGGTTAAGAACAAAGACGGATCAACTATGATGCAATCAGTTCCACAGAAAGATGATAAGGGAAATATAATCAAAGATGAAAAAGGAAATCCAAAGTTTGAATTACAAACAGATGATAAAGGAAATTTAATAAAATATAATGGTACTAGTAATAAAAATAGTAGTAATAACAATGATAAAAACAATAATAATAACAAAGTCGAAGATAATGAAAACTACATTGTAAAACAAGAACCAGTATTAGTAAGAAACAAACTCCCGCTAAACTATACTTTAACATTTAACACTCAATACAGCTGGAATACACTATACGGAACAGATCAATTCTCTATTGGTGGAGAATGGACAGTTAGAGGATTTAAAGAAAATACAATAAGTGGAGATAATGGTTATAGTATTAGAAATGATTTAAGAGTTAATCTACAAAAACTATTCCCAAACTTTATCTTAAACACAAAACCAATGAAATTTGGAAATAATATAAAAGGCAAACAATATAATCTTTCAATGAATGATGCATTAAGCAGAACATACCTATCATTATTCTACGACTATGGATTCATAACAGATAAATATGGGGATAGTAGTGATACAGAATATAACTCAAAACATGGTTATATGGCAGGAACTGGACTAGCTTTAAATTACTACGGAAAATATATTGATTGGTCTTTAACTTATGCAAAGGCATTACATAGTCCAAATTATTTGCAAAGTAGAGATGCACTGAAGAAAGAGAATCAGAGTGTTTATTGGAGAACAGTGGTGAAGTTTTAATTACTTCCAATAAGTCTCAATTTCTTCCTCTGATCTGCCCAATCCAAATCTGAACAATTATACAAATCACTCAAAGTAAGACCTATTGGAGCATAACCACTTAAAATAGCCTTCTTAATATCTGGAGCTAAAAATACTAGATTTAATACTCTAGCTACATATGATGTCTCTTTATTTTCTCTTTTAGCTATGTGACTTATTTTTGTTACATCACTATAGTTCTTACTATTAGCATTATTATTGATATTATTTCTACTATTAAAATTGGTATTATTTATGAGTTCATCTTTCCAAGACTCAGCTTGAAGTAATGTGAATATAATAGCATTATCTCGTTTACTCTGAATTGTTGTTTTTTTAGTCTCCGCATTTACAAAGCTTATATCTTTTCCATCTGGTGTAGTTATAAAGGATCTGCTGGACCTGTGAATAAAATTGATAGGAATGTTTATTTCATAGTTTGTGTGATTGCCATTATTAATGCTATTATTACTCTCATTATTCTCATTAAATTCACTAAGTGTTTTTATATCAACTTGACCTGCATCGGCAAGAAGCTTTAATATTCCATTGTTATTGAATACAATTTTAATATTTGTTTTAGAAACAATTATTTCTTTTATAATTGTATTAACAACTCGCATTTGTTCCTTTGGGAATAATTCATTCCAAACTACTTCAATATTTTGTAGGTATCTTATAATGGTTGGTTCATCAAGGTTTATTGGTTGATTGTTAATTACTTCATTAATATTTGTTTTTTGATTACTAGATGTTTCATTAATTTTTAATATTTGATTATTAGATGATTTATTTCCAACCAACTTGCTAATAACTCCAGATACAATACTTGGAGATTTTAAAACAGCATATATTTGATTTAATATTATATTTTCAATCTGATTCGCTGGTACATTACCGAGTTGACAATCTGTTGAATGCTTCATTGCTTTATTAGACTTGTAGTATCTGTAAACAATGCCTGTTTTTTGTTTAACTGTGTAGATAGGGGTTAAAACAGAATTACAACAATCACACTTCATTAAACCTCTTAATAGATATGGGGTATGGCTGTCTTTTTTAGGAAAGTATCTTTTTGATCTTATATTGTTATTTATGTTATTTTTATTGTTATTTGTATTATTTATACTGTTGTCATTGGTATTATTAATTTCAACAACATTATAAATTTTTTCATTAATATTGTTTCTTATTATTTCAGCTACTTCATTAAAAGTATTCTCATCAATAATAGCTTCATGTATACCATCAAAGATTTTGTTAATTGCCTTATTCTCTATTTTGCCGATATAGATTTTATTCTTTAAAACTTTATATACAGCATGTCTGCTAAAATTCTTGCCGTCTTTAGTTTTATCTTGTTTTGAAGTATAGGTTTTTGTTTTATAATTATGTTCATTAAGAACATTAATTACTTCATTAATAGATTTAGTTTCAATAAATGTATTAAATATAAGTTTTACTATTTTGCCCTCTTCCTCATTTATAATTAACTTTTTGTCAAGAATATCATAACCAATAGGAACATTTCCTCCTGTCCACATACCGAGAGCTTGTTGTCTTCTGATTTTATCTTTTATACGATCGCTTGCCATTTCTCTTTCAAGTTGGGCGAAGTTCAACATCATACCAAATGAGAATCTACCAATAGAAGTACTTCTATCAAAATTCTGTGTAGCTATTTCAATATCAATATTTCGCTTTTGAAGTATATCAGCAAGTTTGTAGTAGTCCATATTAGAACGACTTATTCTATCAAGTTTATATATTACTATTTTATCAATTAATCCTAATTGGACATCTTGCATTAATTCTTTTAATGCTGGCCTATCTAATGTACCACCAGAGAATCCACCATCATCGTATCTTTTAGAATTACCATTTAAATCAGTTGATAACACCCAACCATCAGCTTCATGAGATCTTATGAAGTTAAGGCAAGTATCATACTGATTGTCAAGAGAGTTATATTCTAATTCAAGACCATCTTCGCATGACTTTCTTGTGTAAATAGCACATCTTACTTTAATGAGTTGAGAGTTGAGAGTTGATAATTGATAGTTATTTATATTATTATTTTTATTCATATTAATTCCTTTTTTAATCTTTGATTTCTTTTACATTTAACTTTTTAATATTCTTAATTGTCTTCTTGAGTTTAAAGAATGTATAACCATTCCATCTTGTTCCTGCTATTTCTGTAGCAATAGCAGACAAACTTTTATATATTTGACCTTTGTATTCAAATTTAGTTTCGTTACTATTTATGCCACCATTAATGTTGTTAATACTACCCATACCGTCATCAATAACTTTTACAAAGTATTCTTCATTCTTGTAAAATGTTTTAATCACTGATCCAGATGGTGGAATTAAATTAACTTTTCTATTTAATGTTCCAGAGCTATAGATTTTAAGTTTTTCTTTAGCTACTTTGATTGCAAGATTAACTTCGCTTTCTGTCGTATTACTACCGCCAGCAAGAACTTGCATTCTATATGCAATACCTTTTATTAAAAATCCTCTTTTAAAGTTAGTAGGAATATTATTATAAAGTTCAGACCATTTTAATCTTAATTCATTAATAGATAGGTTATTAAGATTAAATAATTGTCTTTGAAGATTTGTGCTGTTATTGCTGTTACTATTACCATTACTACCATTACTGTTATAAACATTATAATTGTTATTGTGACGATTACAATTTTTATTATAATCACTATTATTTTTTACTTTCTCAAACATAATCAAAATATATTATTAAACCATTGAAAACATTATAACTAAAGGTT
>JAQTXT010000143.1 GCA_028688645.1 Rickettsiales bacterium | reverse complement strand
GTTTTGTAGTTTTATTGAAGGAAATTCAAAATTTATTATTTCCCAACAATTGAACAACACGAAAGTTTCGATAGAATTTTCTTATTTAAAGACTTTGTGTTAGTTGACTCGTAAAGTTTTTTAAGGATTTTTGATGCAATTTGTCTGACAGCCATTTTAAGATCACATATTTTTTAAATGATAACATCCTCTGTTTTTTATTTTCTTTCGAACAAAGTATTGGGAAACTTTGAAACTAGAGTCCAAACAGTGTTCATCGCAGTAATGCAGGTCTTAAAATTGTAATCATAAGTCAAGTCCAATATTTTATCGAGCATATCTTCTGGAATTTACGATTATAAGGAAGTCGGAAGCTCATTGCTGATAAATTCTACAGCTTCGAGTTTGACCTGAAATAAATTAAGAATTACCTTCCAGTCATTTTCTGTTTATATTTTTCGTAATGATTGCTAAAAAAGTAGTCTTTTCTTTGATTTTTTTGTTGCAGTTTATGAGATTTTGATTTCTTACAATTCATCTTCTTAATATTGATTTGAAACATGAAGCATATTTGCATTTTCTCTGTTGATGCTGAGCTTAATGTTTAATTTTGAAGCATATGAGATGAGCTCTCCCATCACTTTAGCATCCATTTTAGGAAGCACTTGAGGCGCATACTAATTTTTTACAAAGCTTGTGACAGTCTACTTATAATAAAAAATACTTGATCAGATGCCTTTTGAATGAGATGATGCTGGTGGGCTCTAAAAGCCAGTAAAAGACGCATGAATTCATCCATACTTTCATAATTTTTACCATAAGTTATGCATTTCGGTTAAATAACCAGCAAAGACTGAAAAGAATGAATGATTTTTTGTACTACTTTCCAATGATCAGGATTCTATTGTATGATTTGAAGATAGCTTTCGAGGACTTAATCGATTTTTTCGTATTTTTTGATGAATATTAAGAGTAAATAATGTGCAGCCTTTCTAATTTATGCCTGTAAAGTGATAAAAGTTGATACGTTTTAATCGGAGAGGAGATTGATCAAGCCAGTAAAGTTGTAATAAGTGACGGGGATGTGTTGATAATAATTGGTGGCTATTTCTGAGAGCAACTGGAGGAGAAGTTTTTTGACTTAATCATCTTCGATGGGGGTATTGAGAGACTAACCGATGAGTTTGGCGATTTTGGAGCAATGAGGGGAGAAGTTGGATGGGTCGTTGACGGAGAGATAAATAAGTTTTTTGGTTGTATCGATGGTATTTGTGTCGTTAGAATCGAATATTTTTTATATTAGTTATTTGTAGTTTGACATTTTAACTTTTATAAATCCCTTCAATTATAAATCACTCTCATTTAACTTTTATAAATCCCTTCAATTATAAATCACTCTCATTTAACTTTTATAAATCCCTTCAATTATAAATCACTCTCATTTAACTTTTATCAATTCCTTCAATTATAAATCACTCTCATTTAACTTTTATCAATTCCTTCAATTATAAATCACTCTCATTTTAACTTTTGATTATAAGCATTCTCATTTTAACCTTTTTAAATTTTCATTTTAACTTTTTTTAATTTTTTATTCATAATTCTAATTAACTTTTGAATCCTTTGTACTTTCTTCAATTTCAATTTCTCATGATCCTCAGATTAATAATAAAATTAATCCTTTAAAAAATTTCTTCATTTTTACGAAATCTTGATATCGCCTAAATTTACTCAGACTTATTGACTTTTCTTGAATTGCTAATGACTCATAGCACATTGATTTAAGATTTTTTATTACTCAAAATATAAGAGCTTAAAGCTTTATTGTTAATAGGGGCTTCTAAAAAAAGAAACATAAGTAAATTAAAAAAATAGATTTAAAACGGCAAATATTTCAAAAATTAAATACTGAATTAATTATCATCTTAAGTTCATTAATAAAGTCCATATAAATCCACATTCATTAAAAATTATTTGAATATCTTTTTCTTATAAAATTCGTATCTGCATTAAATGGCTGATCTTCAAGCAATCATTAAAAAACACTTCGAACCAATCTTCAAGGCATACGACAAGGACCACAGCTCAACTCTTTAAAAAGCTGAGTTGAGAGCTCTTTTGGCTGACAACCTCGGAGTCAACGAAAATGCAATCACTCAGGAACAATTGGATTGGCACTTCGGTAAAATCGATGCCGATAATGACGGAAAAATCACCTTCAATGAATACGTAATTCTATTTCTTAACGTCCAAAGTTCAACCACTTCTTCGGAGAAAGAGCTAAAAACTCAATGAAAGATCAAAACAAGGATGGCAATGATGAAGACGATCTTATTGACAAGGAAGAATTCAGAAAATTAATGGAAGACACTTTCAGACCATTGAAAATCCCAATCACTCAAGAAATGGTTGACTGGAACTTCGGACAAATTGATAAGGACAACAGTGGCAGAATCTCATTCGATGAGTACATGAAATTTATCAAAAAGTACAACTGAACCAAATAAATATGATCTTTTGTACCTTTTGATCTTATAATTTAAAAATTCTTTTAATCACATTATTGATTATTAAGTAACCGAAAGGTTGATTGGTTGGATGAGTTTCAGTAAACTTTATTTTTTTTTTTGATTTGATGAATTTAAATTTTATTCAACTTTATGAACGATAAAATACATTTGTGAAAATTTATTATCATTTCTTTGAATATGAGATTGGATTTCTCCACAAAAATAACGCCTTTTGAGTTTGCGTTAATTTTCCCATTGTGCAGATACAGACTAGAAATTCCAAACAGTGAAAAATTGTTCCATAGAACAAAATTGACCATTCCAGAGGAGAGTATGGAACGATACCTCCCAACAAAATTATTTGTGCTGCGATTGTGAAAATAGTTAACATTAAAAACGCACAAACTTAGGGGAACTAAATTATAGTAAAAAATACTGATTATTTAAGATTTCCATGAAATCCATTTTGTAGTCGGCAAATATCAAGGGTGATGAAGATAATGAAGATAATGATTCTTACAGGGACTCCGTATTCGAAATTGAAGTACATAAATCTTTGAACTTGACTTGCAAGGTATAAGAATGCGAAGATTATGAGATAAAAGGAATTGTAGTAAAGCAATTGCTGGAAGAATAAAGAAGAGGTTATTTATGATTCTTATATAGTGGAATAATGTACATAAAGTATGAATTGGTTGGGGACGTGGATATTTAAGTTATTTGAAAATGGGATTGCGATGTTTAAGTTATTGCTGTCTATGAAGAGGTTCAGCTGAAGGTAAAGGTACGTAACTCATCTTTTATTCCAATGTTATTGAATGATTGAAGTTTATGAAGGTTGATCTTTTAAGATTTTATTTAAAGTAGATTACGAAGATTGATTTGCTAAAGTTGATCTTGTTTTTTTAACAGATGTTTCCAATGGTTGATTTTGAAAATTATTTTATATCGACTGTCTAGTTTTATAGTTTCAAAATTCAAATCCGTATTATAAAGTTTTCTTTATAGTTTCAAAATTCAAATCTGTATAAAGCTTTCTAAAAATATTAAAAAAGGCCAATATAATTAAGTCACTCTCATTTAGAAATTTAAATTAGTTAAAAAATATCCAGTTTAACTCCTTAGCAAATTATGAAAACCCTCGAAAACCCCACCAATTTCTTCTTCAAACAAGCATAATAAATCACCGGCAAACCTTCCAATTA
>JAQTXT010000020.1:5722-15478 GCA_028688645.1 Rickettsiales bacterium | reverse complement strand
AGGAGGTTGTGCGATATATAAATAACCATTTGTAATAATCTCTGGCATATGTCTATAAAAGAATGTTAAATATAGTGTTCTAATATGCGAACCATCGACATCGGCATCTGCCATTATTATAATTTTCTGGTATCTAAGTTTTGTAATATCAAAATCTTCTTTTCCAATTCCAGTTCCAAGAGCAGTAATAATCATACCCATCTTGTCAGATGCGATAACTTTATCAAATCTTGATTTTTCTGTATTCAAAATTTTACCAAATACAGGAAGAATTGCTTGATGTTTTCTATCTCTAGCTGTTTTAGCAGAACCTGCTGCAGAATCACCCTCAACCAAATAAACTTCTGATAATGCAGGGTCTTTTTCTTGACAATCGGCTAGTTTACCAGGCAAATTTGCTATATCTAATGCGCCTTTTCTTCTGGTTAATTCTCTTGCTTTTCTTGCGGCAATTCTAGCTCTTGCTCCATCATAAGCTTTTTCAATAATTATTCTTGCCTCTATTGGATTTTCTTCGAAATATCTATTCAAGTAAGCAGATGTTTGTCCTTCAACAATAGTTCTAACCTCAGAGGAAACTAATTTATCTTTTGTTTGAGATGAAAATTTTGGATCTGGAACTTTTGCATGAATAATTCCAGTCAAACCTTCTCTAATATCATCACCTGTCAGTTCTAATTTATATTTTTTTTCTAACTCAGATTTAGTTGCATAGTCAGTAATAGCTCTTGTTAAAGCACTTCTAAAACCAGCTAAATGTGTTCCACCATCGCCCTGTCTAATATTATTTGTGAAACAAATCATATTTTCATAATAACCATCATTCCAAGATAAAGCGATTTCAAAACTAATACCTGCTTCTTCTTTACTTTTGTAGTATAAAGGTTTAGCAATTGCAGCTTTTCCTCTATCTATATATCTAACAAATTCTAATAGACCTTCTTCATAATGAAAACTCTCTCTTTTTTGTTCTTCTTCTCTATTATCAATTAACTCAATAGATACAAAAGGATTTAAAAAAGCTTTTTCTCTTAATGCTTTTTCAACTGTTGGATAATTAAATTCTGTAATCTTAAAAATTGTCGCATCAGGAAAAAATGTAACCAAAGTTCCAGTTTTATCGTTAACTTCACCAATAATTTTCAAAGGCTCAACTCTTGCGCCCTTTCTAAACTCAATAAAATGTTCTTTACCATTTTGCCAAACTGTAACTCTCATCCAATCAGATAAAGCATTAACACACGATGCACCAACACCATGCAAACCACCAGCTATCTTATATGAATCATTATTGAATTTACCACCTGCGTGTAAATCTGTCATACAAACTTCAACAGCTGATATACCTTCAATAGGGTGAATACCAGTAGGAATACCCCTACCATTGTCTTCAACGGAGGCAGAGCCATCTTTATTTAATGTGATGATAACTTTATTGGCATAACCAGCTAAGGCTTCATCAATACTATTATCAATAATTTCATAAAGCATATGATGTAAGCCAGATCCATCATCTGTGTCGCCAATATACATTCCTGGTCTTTTTCTAACAGCTTCTAAACCTTTTAGTACTGTAATTGAACCTGCATCGTATTTTCCTTTTTCAGCTACAATAATATTTTCTTTTTCTTCATTCATTTTTTTTCCTTTGTTTATACGCCTTTAATTAAGACAAATCAATCATAGAGCATAATAAATTAATTTCAAGAAAAAATTTAATTATTGTCTATTATTAAGCTAAAAAATAGTGATAAAATACAGACTATTTTATCACTATTAATCTACAAAAATAATATTAATTATTTCTTTTTTGTATCTTTTTCAGTTTTCTTAGTAGAACAACTACCACATCCACATCCTGCCATAATTATCACCATTTTTTTATTATTAATATAATAACCACCCTACATATCTTAAAAGTATATTGTATTTTTAAAAACACAACAAAAATAAATGAGATTATTTCATTATTATTTATATAAAATTATCTTAATTAATTTTTTAAAATATTTATAATTAGCTTAATTGTAATATTTAAGTCTAATTAACATTTATGTTTGAATATAAAAAAATTATATAAGTGATATATATGATTAAAAATATGGCGCCAACTGTTCTATCGACTTTTTTAAAAAGAAAAATTATGAATAATAATATAATTGATATTCCCATATTTAATGGTATGTCAAAATTGGCGATTTGACTATTAATATTTATAGGTTTGATGATAGATGTTATTCCTAAAATTCCTAAAATGTTAAATAAATTACTACCCAAAATATTTCCAATAACTATATCTGAATTTTTCCTAATGGAACCCATAATTGAAGTTGCTAATTCAGGTAAAGATGTTCCAACTGCAATAAGAGATAATCCAATTACGGCTTCAGATATTCCAACTTGTCTGGCTAAATTAGATGCACCTTTCACAAGAAAATCAGCACCAAAAACTAGCAAAATCATGCCGCCGACACTCATAAGAATAGACATTTTGAGACTTTGCTTACTATTAAACTCATCAATCTCTTGTTCATGAGTTGTTTCAATAAAATGACTTAATACAGTTGAAGATTTATCTCTTCGTTCTGCCTTATAAGAATAAAAAAGATAAGATAATAAAGAAAAAAGCATTAATAAGCCAGTAAACCGAGAAATAAAATGAAAATGTGAAAGTGTCATAAGAGATATACTGACAACCATGACAGCGAATGAATCTCTGTAAATTGCTTTATCTTTACATTCAACAGTCATAATAATTGCCGCCATTCCTAAAACAAGAAGGGTATTTGCAATATTACTTCCAACAATATTTCCAAGAACTATATCAGATTCCCCCATTGATGATGCTTTTATGGAAACCAAAAGTTCAGGCATAGATGTCCCAAAACCAACAACAACCATTCCGATTAAAATTGCTGAAATTCCTAAGCGTTTTGAAATTTCAACACCACCCCTAATAAGCATTTCCCCACCAAGAAAAAGGAATGAAAAACCAAATATAATCATAACAAAATTTATCATTTTCTTCTTATAATTCCTTTAGTTAATTTTTGATATCTTTAGTAAATCTACATTTTACTTTATTTAATACAAGAAAAATTAATAAATATAATTATTGACATAACTTAAAAATTGAATATTATAAGTCGCTATTGAATAATGACTGAATTAATATATACAGTTTTAACTAAATTATTGTAATATTATCACAACTTTAACAAAGTTAAACTAAATTTATGAAAAGTAATAGTTAATATTATACAATTAAAAGGTAAAGTTTAACAAACTAAAAGTTATTGTTAAAATATTTGATAATTATGTGAGTATTGCATATGTTATATTAGATATAGAGGTTTATCTAAGCCTAATATAGTCTGATTTCAATATTTAATTAATAAAAATAAAAGAGAGGCTAATTTATGGATGGTAAAAGTATTTATCAAATAGTAGAGATATTCGCTAAGAGTGAAGATGTAAGTTACTCTATGAATATAAAACAAGATAAAGTGTTAAAAATAATTTGTTGTATGTTTTACAATTGTGATCAGTTGGGTATTGAAAAACAAAGACTTGCTAATGCTCTAATTTCAGAAATAATATTACAAATGGAACAATTAGATATTAAAAATCAAGATATTGCTTATATGCTTACTAGCATTTTGTGTAATACAACGCAACAAGAACAGCGAGAGGAACTTGCTAATAGAATTGCAATAGAAATAAAAAAAGATATAATTCGATTTTCTAATACTAAAGAGGAAGATACTATATTTATGATAAGTCGTGTTCTTGATTATTCATCAGAACAACAGAGACAAGATCTTGATGGAGCTTTATTTGCAGCAAGTACACGACAACCAAAATCTTTTCTTGAGCAACAAATAAGCAGAAGACAAGGGATAAGATTAAGAGGTAATAGTATATAAATCCACAGAATATAAAATTAATAAGTAATTTACATAATATAAGGATTTATTTAAAACTATGAGCAAAAATTATAAAATATTTATATATATTATTGTAATTTAAATTTAATACCACAGTTGTAAAAAACTGTGGTATTTTCGAAGTTTTATCTAACTCCAAGAAGTTTTTTAAACCAATTGGTTTTTTTATTAGTACTATTAATACTATTATTGTTGTTATTATTTACTTTATTGTATTTATTGAAATGTTTCTTATTATTGACCCTTTTTAAACTATTTCTGTCATTATTTCCATAAGTTTCATCATCAAATTTATATTTTTTAATTTCATTATTATTTACAGAATGTAAATTATTATCATTAAAATTAGAGTTAACTTTACCAGTTTTTTCTTGTGGATCTAATTCTTTTTTCTCGTCAGGAGTCAGACCTTTTCTCTTTTTAAGATTATATTCATTATCTTCTATTAAAGGATTTTCTTCTATAAAAATAAATATATTATATTCCTTTTCTATTTGAGAAATATTTTTTCTCTTGAAATTCAATAAATAACTAGACAATTCTGGAGTTGTTTCAACAGTTATAATATTTATTTGCTTATCTAATGTTGCATATTTGATAGCTCTTAAAATACTCATTGCTACAATTTCTTTGGCTCTAATTTTGCCTTTCCCTTTACATCTCGGACACATTTCACTACTTCTTTCCATGAAACTAGCACCTAGTCTTTGTCTTGATAATTCCATCAATCCAAAAATACTTAATCTTGCAATTTGAATTCTTGCTCTATCGTCCATCATTGAATCTCGTATAGCTTTTTCAACTAATCTTCTATTTTTAATTTCAAACATATCAATAAAATCAATAACAACCAATCCAGCTAAATCTCTTAACTTTAATTGTCTCGCTATTTCTTTGGCTGCTTCAATATTTGTTGCTGTAGCCATTTCTTCAATACCTTTTTCTTTTATTGCTTTTGCAGAGTTAACATCTATAGCAACCAAAGCTTCTGTTTGATCTAAAACAATAGAACCACCTGATGGCAGATTTACTTTATTATTATATAATTCTAATAATTGATTTTCAACAGCATGTCTTTGGAATAATGGAGTTTTATCATTATGTAATCTAAGATTTGGAATTTTATCTACTGCAATTATTTTTAACAAACTTTTAACTGATTTAAATACTTCTTCACCTTCAACAACTATTTCTTCAACATCATCGCTATATAAATCTCTAATTGTTCTCTTAATAATATCATCTTCAGCATGTATAAATGTAAAAGCTTTTGATTCAAATGCTGTATTTTTAATTGCATCCCATAATCTTGCTAAATATAAATAATCTTTTAAAATTTCTTCAGGTTTTTTTCCAACACCTGCTGTTCTTAAAATTATAGATTTATCATTTGGGACATTTAGGCTTCTCAAGATGCTTTTTAATATTTTTCTATCATTTATATTATTAACTTTTTTAGAAACACCACCTCTTTCTGGACTGTTAACCATTAAAACGCAATATTTACCAGCTATTGAAATATATGTAGTCATTGCTACACCTTTATTTCCTCTTTCTTCTTTTAAAACTTGGACTAAAACGAATTGTCCTTCTTTTATAACATCTTCAATTTTATATTGAGAATATTCATTATTGCCGCTATTAACATCAGCTTCTTCATCAACTGGATAGTTTGGAATTTCTATATTATTATTTTCATCTTCAGTTGAAAATTTTATCGGTTCCCCTAAATTATCCTTTTCTTCATTAATATCTTTATTAACATTATCGTCTATGTGGTTTTCTACTTCCACATTATCAACTTTAATTTCACTGTTGACAGTTGTTTGTAAAGTTTCACTGCTATTTTCAGCATTTTCAATTTTTACTGGATTATTTAATTCTCCATTTTGAAAAAATTTAATCTTTTTTAAATCTTTAATTTCCTCTTTTGGGATATTATAATAATCTGGATGAATATCTGAAAATGGCAAAAAACCATGTCTTTCACCACCGTATTCAACAAAAGCCGCTTGCAAGGATGGCTCAACCCTTGTAATTTTAGCTAAATAAATATTACCTTTTAATTGTTTGAAATTAAAATCTTCTCTATCATAATCTTCTAAAACGCCATTCGATAACAATGCAACTCTAGTTTCCTCCTTGAACGCACCGTCTATTAAAATCTTTTTACTCATATTCTCTTTATCTTTTTTAAACATTGCTCTACACAATATTTGGCAAAAGCTTATTATAAACAATTATACAACAAATATCCTCTATAAAACCTACCAAAACTGTTTACTTGCAATGCTAATTAATAATATAATAACTAAAAACTAAATTTTACCGCTATAAATATTGCAAATAAATATAAACATATTTCTAATATGTTATTTATAGACTAGATTAAAATATTAAAAAAACAATCAAATTATTTTTATTTGTAATATTTTTATAAAAAAACTTTATTTTTAATATTTCTACTATAGTCTATTCTCTGTTGGTATTTTATATAATTATGTTTAATAAAAAACTTCGCTTATTCGTTTTGGTTTTTTTATCTACTTTCAGCCAAGTTTATGGAGTTGAAGGTGGTTATTTTAATACACAAAATGGTTCCGAATATCTTGGTTTTGCAAATATGAATAAAGAGTTTGAAATAACTTCCTTAATGAATAGTGCTATAGCAAATGATTTTAAAGCAACAAAGATATTTATAGCATCCGGTTCTGATGTAAATGAAACTAACATAGCTAAAGTTTCAGCATTGCATTTGGCTGCTAGAAATTATGCTTATGATTCAGCACAAGTACTAATAGAAAATGGCGCAAATATTAATGCAAAGGATTCAGAAGGTTGGACGCCATTAATGAGAGCAAGTTTAAATGGTGATGAAAAAATAATGAAATTATTGTTGGAAAATGGTGCGAGTGTTTGGACTCAAAATGTATATGGAGATACAGCATTAATTCATACAGCAATGGCTGATTGTTATGAATGTGGTAAGTTATTACTCGAAAATACAGAGACTCAAAGAGGTTTTGCTAAAGATCAAATTAGAAATGCTTTGGATATTACTAAAAAAAGATATAATGAGCCATTTATTGAATTATTAACGGGATATATTTCAAATGGAGGAGTCTTAGTTTTGTCATCTCCAATAAAACATATTAATTTAGCTAGTGATAAAAATTCTATATCAGCAGAAGAAGACATTACCAGAATAATATATAAATTTTTAGGAAAAACTATTAATGCCGCTGCATTTGAGGAATGTAATAAATCTATTCAAACCCCCCAAATACAAAATGAAAAAAAATTAATGAAATTGAATCAAAATAATGGAACTATAGAAAGTAGAAAAATGAAAAAATCATTTAGTTTTACAGGTAAAAGAGAAAATTCTATTACATTGCAAAATGATTTAAGACAAAATGAAGTTCAAAATAATAAGATAGTTAATAATAATGAAGAAATTCAGAATATTAAAGGTGCCGAGACAAAATTTGTTTTTAAAAAAATAGATAAGCCTATAGTTAATGATAATGTTGTTAATAAAATAGAAACGAAAGCTGATGAGAATTTAACCACAGATACTTTAAATGATAAAGAAGCAATTTTAGAAAGTGAGCCAGTATATCAATTAAATAAGAATGTTAAAACTTTCAATATTCAGAAGAAAGAAAAAAATAATACTGTTGAAAATATAAATAGTAAAGAAATTGCTGCGGATACATTGGATAAAGAAGAAATTAATTCAGCAGAGAGCAAACCAGCATATCAATTAAATAACGATGTTAAAACTTTTAACATTCAGAATAAGGAAACAAATAATGTTATTATTGAAGATGTTAAGAGTAAAAAAATTACTAAAAAAGCATTGAATAATGAGGAAATTATTTTAGAGAGCAAACCAGCATATCAATTAAATAATGATGTTAAAACTTTTAACATTCAGAAGAAAGATATAAATAATGTTGTTGTCGAGGATACAGAGAATAAAGAAATTTCAAGTAAAAATTTTATACTAAAACCAACAAAACAAAATGTTGCGCCTATTTCCAATATTAAAGAACAATCAAGTTCCGATGCGGTTTATAGCTTGCAGAGCGATCGAAAGACTTTAAATTAATAAACTTTGTTTGCATGGAGATGCGATGTTAAGAATATTTTTAAAAGAAAATTTAGAAGTAAATAAAGAATTTAAAATAATTGATAAAATACATCATTATATTGTGAATGTCATGAAGAGTACTGTTGGTGATGAGTTATTTGTTGTTAATGGAAAAGATGGAGAATTCTTAGCGAAAATTACTTTTTTAAATAATAAATATTGTATTTTAAAGGTAAAGAATAAAACCAAAGATTATTATAAAGAGAAATTTTTTGGACTTATTTTTGCTCCAATTCAAAAAATAGATTTAGTTTTAAAAAGTGCAACAGAGCTTGGCGTTACAGATTTTTTTCCAATAAATACCGATTATACCACCAATAAAAATATATTAAAAACAGGTAAAATTGAGGGTAATATAATTGAAGCGGTGGAACAAAGTGAAAGATTGGATTTTCCTAATGTTAATAAAATTATAAATTTAAAAGATATACTGGAAAATTTAAAAGATGATAATTCTATAATATTTTTTTGTGAGGAAAGAACAGGGCAAAATTCAGTAAGAGATGTCTTAAAAAATATTAAAATTAGTAATAAAAAAATATATACATTAGTTGGACCAGAAGGTGGTTTTTCAGATAAAGAAAAAGAATTAATTAAATCATATCAAAATGTTGCATCTATTAGTTTGGGAGGCACAATACTAAGAACTGAAACAGCAACAGTTGCTATTATTAGCATTTTAAAGAATATGTAACCAATTAAATAACATTTGTTAAATCTAAAACTTAATGCTTATTTTTAACTACTTGTTCCTTGAGGAGAAGATTACACAACTTCGCATTTAGTTTTTTATTTTTTCAATGTATTATAGTAATTTTTTAACTATATTATTTATATCCAAGAATATGAATGTGAAAATGATGGACTATTTGTCCTGCCTCTTCTCCACAATTTCCGACTATTCTATAAGATTTATCTGATAAACCTTGATTTTTTGCAATTTCTTGAACTTTTTTAAAGAAATATGATATTTCATTATTGCTTGCTTGTTCTGCAAAATCATCAAATGATATATAGTTTTTTTTAGGCACTACTAGTATGTGAACTGGGGCTTTTGGATTTATATCATTAAAAGCTAATATTTTGTCATCTTCATAAATTATTGTTGATGGTAATTCTTTTCTGATAATTTTTTGAAAAATATTATTTTCATCATATTTTTTTTGCATTTTAAATTAACTATGTTATTTCTTTGATAAAGATAATTATTAATTATAAAAAAATGTCAATTAAAAATATAAGTGATTTTAGTATAGATTCTGTAAGAGATTTTGTGGAAAGATATCTTTCTCAGATAATTTATCTTATTTGTTTTGTTTTGGTGGTGGTTTTTTTGATAATTTTTATATCTAATAGCAAAGAAAGTAAAGAAAAGGAAATAACTGCCAATTATTATCAAGCTATAAATTATTTAAATTCAAATAATGAAGATAAGGCTATAAATATTTTAAATTCAATATATATATCGAAATATGCAACAACAGATATAAAAAGTATGACAGCTTTAAAATTAGCTGATTTGTCTATTTCAAATAACGAAGTTGATAAAGCTATAGAATTGTATATGGAAGTATATAATATGAAAAAAAATGATTTATTCTTGAAAAATTTATCTGGTTTAAATGCCTTGAATCTAATGATTAATAATAATGG
>JAQTXT010000020.1:0-5712 GCA_028688645.1 Rickettsiales bacterium | reverse complement strand
TGATGTTGCTATTAAAAATCTTATAGTAAAATTAAGTAATCCAAATAACCCTCTTTTGTTATTGGTTAATGAACAAGAGGCTATGTTTGAAATCCAAAAAGGTGATACTAAAAATGGTTTAGAAATTTTAAATAATCTTTTGAAGCAAAATATAGATGATAATATGCGAAAAAGAATAGAATCAATTATTTCATTATATGAAAATATATAGAATTTTTTTAAAAAAGACTAGTGAGAATAAAATTGAAGATCTAAAGATGATTAAGAATGGTTTTGACATATATGCTTTGATGTTTCAGGACTTATATTTGTTTTATAACAAAATGTGGCACAAAGCATTTTTATTCTTTTTTCTTTTTATAGCATTGGATTTTACTTTTAATATATTTCTTATGTTGATTGGTTATTTGATAATTTGTAGCTATTTAGCTTTGCATTTTACAGATTGGAAATCAAAACAACTTCTTGATAATGGATATGAATTTCTTGGATTATGTAGCGGGAAAAATAGAAGAGAAGCTAAAGAGAAATTTTTAGAAGATTTTAACAGTAATTATAAAGAAAAAGATAAACTTGAACAAAGGATTTTTTAGAAATGCAGGATGAATTAAATGGGTGGCTTAATGTGGATAAACCTTTTGGATATTCTTCAGCAAAAGTTGTAGCGATAATAAAAAGAATGTTAAGAGTTAAAAAAGTTGGTCATGGTGGAACGCTGGATCCACTTGCAACCGGTGTACTGCCAATATGCTTGAATAAAGCTACTAAAACCACAGAAAAAATGATGTCTTTTGAAAAAGAATATTTATTTGAAATAACATTCGGTGAGTCTAGAACTACCTATGATGCTGAAGGTGAAATTGTAGAAAAAAGTGATAAAATACCTACAGAAAAAGAGATTTTAGACATTATTCCTATATTTATAGGTGATTTATTACAACTTCCACCTATTTTTTCTGCAATAAAAGTTGGCGGGAAAAGGGCTTGTGATTTAGCAAGAGATAACAAAAAAGTTGAATTAGAATCTAGAAAAGTTAAAGTTTATGAATTAAAATTTTTAGGTTTTAATTCTGAAAAAACTGCTCAATTCCAAGTTAAGTGCGGAAAAGGATTTTATGTAAGATCTTTAGCAAATGATTTATCAATAAATTTAAATACAGTTGGTTATATTAGTTATTTAAGGAGATTATCTATTGGAAGCTTTAATCAAAATAACATTTTAAGACTAGAAGAAATTAAAAATATTGCCGAAAATAATAGCAAGTTATCTGATAAATTATTGCAACTATAATTTTATTTACTTTTAAAATTCAATTTATAATATATAATTATGTGCAATAACAATATAGAAATATGTTTGAAAGAATTTTAAACAAAAATAAAATTATTTTAGTTAATTTTTTTCTTGTCTTATTTATAGCTTTGTCTTTTTTTCTTAAAAGTCGTGGTTATACTGAGTTTGCTTATTATTTAAAAGCTGTAGGAAGTCTTGGTTTAACATGTTCTATAATAAATTGGATAGCCCTACAAATATTATTAGATAAATTATATTTTTTATATGGAATTGATGAAATTAAGACTTATTTTAGTCCAGCAAAAAATTTTTTAATACAAAATATTCTCGCTAAAAAGAATTTTGATAGTTTGAAAGTAAAGTATGAATATATAATTACAGAACAAGATAGAAAAGATATTGAAAACAATTTAGAAGAATTACAATTTAATAATGTTATAAGGGCATTTCAAAATGATAATGTTAAAGAACGCATAAAAGAGGAACTGTTTAATAAACTTTATGAAATAGAAACTGCTCTTAAGGAAAAATTAGCAAATGGTCTAACTGAAGAAGAAAAAAATAAAAGTGGAGCTATATTTTTTCAAGAGGAAATTTTGCCAATAGTCGAAGGAAAACTTGAAATATCAGTTTTGGGGCATATACAATTATTAATTTATGAAGCAATGAAAGGGTATTTTGAATGGTTGGTTTTATGGGGAGCTTTTTGTGGCGGAGCCTTCGGCGTATTATTTAGATTCTTTGGGTGTTTATAGGTATTTCTTTTTTAGACATTCTTTCCATGTAGGAAGAGAATTAATTCTCTTCCTAAATTTATATTTTTGATAATGATCAACTCACATAATCATAGCATATAATTAATATGGATATATAATAAATCTAAATAAAATCTTGAATATAAAAATAATTTAATTATATTTTATATTGGTCTAATAACTGTTAACTTAGTATGTCAAGCTTTGATGTTGTATCTCAAATAGATTATCAGGAGATTTTAAATTCTATTAATGGTGTTCAAAAAGAAATCGGAAATAGATATGATTTTAAGAGTGTAAAATGGTCATTGGATTTAGATAAAAAAGAAAAACAGTTAATTATCACTGCAGAAAGTGATTATTGTCTAGGACAAATACAAAACTCATTAAAAGGTTGCTTTATTAGAAGAGGATTAGATCCAAGAGCTCTTGACTTCAAAGAACCAGAAAAAGCTGCAGGAAATAGTTTAAAAGAAATTGTTAAAATCAAGGAAGGTATAGAGCAAGAGATATCTAAAAAAATCACAAAAGCTATTAAAGATTCAAAGATTAAGGTTCAAGCGTCAATTCAAGGACAAGAATTAAGAATTAGCGGTAAAAATAGAGATGATTTACAAGAAACTATTCAACTAATTAAAAATTTGAGTTTAGATTTGCCATTACAATATATTAATTTTAGGGATTAACTTCTACTGAATTAATATTGTATATAGCAATCAAAATAAGATTTGCTATATCGATAGCTTTTTGATTTGGTATATAATTATTATAATACAAACCTCACCTTATATTTTAAACAATTTTATCAAACGATTTATAATGTATTGTAGCTGTACGATGCATAAGTTGTTTTACTAATTATTTTTATAAGCTAATTTTATTTATTAAAGTTAATAATTAAAAGAGTATAAAAGTGTAAAGACTGCATCTTAAAATATGTTTAATTTATAAAATAAAAAAATAATTATTTATTATAAAATAGTTTTAAAAATTGTTTTTCTCGCGTCATTTTTCTAGCATTTCTTGGTTACATAAAAATATCTTATTATTTTAATATGGTGTTTATTGTATGTTGAAAAATAAGGCTTTATGTTTATAAATAATATAATTTGACATTTAATAAATTCCTCATAATTTAATAATTAAGCAAGAACAATTTTTTGGAGGAAACTATGGTTGATAAGAAAGACACAAAAAAGAAATAGTTTTTAAAAAATCTTATAGTTCTAAAATAGAATAGAACGGAATGGCAGTAGGAAAATTTCTACTGTCATTTTTGTAAGTAATTTATATAGTGTAAGTTAAAAGAGAAATGAATATACTTTTAAGTTTTGTAATTCTAAAAAGTAATTTATTGAAAAATTAAATGAATTGTTTACTATCAACATGTTAAGTTAAAATAATATTTAGATTTTAGATGAGTAGAAATAAGCAGAAAGTTATAAAATTGTACTTAATTAAAACTGAGAAGAGTTCAACAAGATTAGTAAATAGTTAATATGACCACACCAACTTTTATTCATTTACGAAACCATACCGAATACTCCATCTGCTCTGGGGCTATCAAACTCAAGAAGATGATTGCTAAAGCGAAAGAGTTTGGTATGCCTGCTGTTGCTATAACAGACAGTGGAAATATGTTCGGTGCGCTTGAATATTCCTGTGCTGCTAGTGGTGATGGAATACAGCCTATTATTGGTGTTGAGTTTTTGGTTGAAGCTAAAGATTATTTTGAAAAAGAAGAGGGTGATCCTTATGGCGAGAAAAATTTTTGCAAGATTGTTTTAATCGCGCAGACTGATGAGGGATATTATAATCTTGTGGCGTTGGCTAGTGATGATTTTTTAAAAAGAAAAGGAAATATTGAACCACATATTGATTTTGAGTGGTTAAAATCTAAAAGTGCTGGTGTTATTTGTTTGACTGGCGGATATGAAGGTCTTGTTGGTAAATTATTGCTCAAAAAGAAGCCTGAATTAGCTGAAAAAATTTTGCTCGAATTGAAAGAAATTTATGGTGATAGATTGTATGTTGAATTGTTGAGACACGGTATAAAAGAAGAGTCTGAAACGGAGCAAGCTTTTATTGATTTAGCATATAAGCATAATTTACCACTTGTGGCAACTAATGACTGTTATTTTTTGACTAAAAATATGTTTAAGGCGCAAGATGTTCTATCTTGTATTGCTACGGGCAGATATATTACTGAACAAGATAGAAAAAGGCAGACTCTTGAACATTATTTTAAAAGTCCTGAAGAAATGGTTGAGTTGTTTGCTGATATACCTGAAGCTGTTGAAAATACAGTGGCTATTGCTAAAAGAATTTCAACGATGGCTTATAAAAGAAAACCGACTCTACCACATTTCCAGTTGCCAGAAGGTGTGACGGAAGCCCAAGCTATGAGGGAAATTAGTATAAAAGGTCTTGGAGAGAGACTTGCTCAAAAATATATTAATGAAAAAATTACTGATGAAGAAGAAAAAAAGAAAATTTATGATGAGTATTTTAAACAATTAGAATTTGAGCTTGATGTTATTACTAAAATGGATTTTCCGGGCTATTTTTTGATTGTGGCTGATTTTATAGTTTGGAGTAAAACACATGATGTTCCAATAGGACCAGGTAGGGGATCTGGTGCGGGTTCTGTTGTTGCCTGGTCTATGAAAATTACGGATTTGGATCCAATTAAGTTTGAATTATTCTTTGAGAGATTTTTAAATCCAGAAAGAGTTTCAATGCCAGATTTTGATATAGATTTCTGTCAGAGGGGTAGAGAAAGGTCTATCAAGTATGTGCAAGAAAAGTATGGTTATGATATGGTTGCACAGATTATAACTTTTGGAAAATTGCAGTCTAAAATGGTGATTAAAGATGTTGGTAGAGTACTTCAAATGTCTTATGGTGAAGTTGATAAGATTAGTAAGATGATACCAATGAATGCGACACTTGAAGAAGCTTTAGAACAAGATGAAGATTTGAGAAGACAACAACAATCTGATCCACAGATTGGAGAGTTGGTAAGTATTGCGCTTGAGCTTGAAGGATTAAACAGACATTCATCAGTTCATGCAGCAGGTGTTGTAATTGGAGATAAACCTCTACAACAAATTTGTGCTTTGTATTCTGATGGTGTTGAAGGTTCTATGCCTGTAGTTCAATATACGATGAAATATGCTGAGAATGTTGGGCTTGTGAAATTTGACTTTTTGGGATTAAAAACTCTCACGATTATTAAAGATGCTTTGGATTTTATAAAAGAAAGAAATATTACGATTGATATTGATAATATTCCGCTTGATGAGAAAGGTGTTTATAATATGCTTGTTGAAGGGGATTCATTGGGCGTGTTCCAAGTTGAGTCTACGGGTATGAGATCCATGTTAAAACAAATAAAA
Organism: Rickettsiales bacterium; assembly: GCA_028688645.1. Classification (GTDB taxonomy): domain Bacteria; phylum Pseudomonadota; class Alphaproteobacteria; order Rickettsiales; family UBA1997; genus CALXSC01. The sequence continues at coordinate 265 of JAQTXT010000020.1, read as the reverse complement.
CCTGATAATATTGAGGATATTATAGCTTTGGTTTCTTTATATAGACCTGGACCTATGGGTAGTATTCCAACATATATTGCTAGAAAGCATGGACTAGAAGAAATTGAGTATTTGCATCCAAAAATGGAACCGATTTTAAAAGATACTTATGGTATCATAATCTATCAAGAGCAGGTTATGAATATTGCAAAATCGCTTGCTGGTTATACATTGGGTGGTGCGGATTTACTCAGAAGAGCTATGGGTAAAAAGATTAAAGAAGAAA